>CAZRDZ010000007.1:0-17631 GCA_964599135.1 uncultured bacterium | reverse complement strand
TCTTCAATATCACAAAAAGGTGCTTACTTTGCAATAAAAGAGGGAGAAAAACTTTATAAAGATATGGTTGAAGAATTTAAAAGAAGAAGGGATTTTATAACAAAAAATTTATCAAAGGAAATTAAATTCCCATATCCAGAAGGTGCTTTTTACCTTTTCTTTAATTTCAAAGATATGGATTCAGAAATTTTTTCAAAAAGGTTGCTTGAAGAAAAATATGTTGCATCTGTGCCAGGGAAGGACTTTGGGGCAGATAAATTTGTCCGTATTTCCTATGCAACATCAATGGAAAATCTCAAAAAGGCAGTTGAAAGAATAAATGAATTTGTGGAGGAAAATAGATAAAATGAAAAAAATTTCATTTATATTTTTTATTTTTCCCTGTTTTTTATTTTCTGAATCTTTAAATTATATTTTTCAAAAAAATATTGTAGAGAAATATAGATTTAATATATCAGGGAATGTGACATTCAGTTATAATCCTGATGAAAAAAACAATCTTAATGTCCTTGCCTCTGGAATTATTAAAATAAAAACGGTTAAAAATACACCTCCCTATATCCTTGAAATCACTCCACAAAAAACACTCATCAAAGTAAACGATATAATTCTTGAGGATATAACAAAAAGTGATACAGAAATCTCAGGGATTGTATCAAAAGTCAAAATAGAGATGAATAAAAATGGAGAAATTACAAAAATTGAGGAGATAAAACCCAATATAATAAACATAGGAAAAGTTTTAAACTTAATTCCTGCTTTTCCAGAAGGGAAGATATACAAAGGAAAAAAATGGCAACAGAAGGTCTCTTCGTTTGAGATACCAGGTTTTTTAAAAATGTGCAATTTAAAATTTGATTACTTTGTCAGTAAAATAGAGGGTAAAAAATATACGATAAAATTGCTTGCAAATCAGATTATACATGAAAAGGAAAAAGATAAAGATATAACAATCAGGTTTTCTGGAACAAATAATTCAAAAGGAAGTTTTATTTTTAATTCAGAAAAAGGGAAACTTGAAAAATTTAACAGTAATTTTAAACTTCATCTTAAAGTATTTTTTATTTTACCATCTGCACCAGAGGAAAAGACACATCGACAAACTCTTCCAATGGATTTGAAAATAAATATTACCACTAACTTTACAAGAGAAATGGAGAATTAAAAAACAAGTATATCTTCAAAATCAACTTTCAAACAGGTTTTTCTTGCTATAATTATAAGAAGTCCTAATGTTAAAAAATTGACAAGGAAAGAAGAACCACCTTTACTGAAAAATGGTAAAGTTGTTCCTTTTGAAGGGATTATTGAAAGAACAACAAAAGCATGGAGTAGAAACTGAAAACCAAAAAGAGCACCAATTCCTGCAGAAAGATATTTTTCAAATTTATTTTTTGAAAGTTTTGAAACTTCAAAAGCAGAAAAAACAAGAATTGAAAATAAAATGAGAATGAGAGAAGTTCCAATAAATCCTGCTTCTTCTCCAACAATAGCATAAATATAATCTTTATGAGCCACAGGTAAAAATTTTAATTTTCTCTCACCTGCTCCAAGTCCTTTTCCGAATATTCCCCCTGAACCAAGTGTTATCTTTGATTGTATTATTTGATACCCTTTCCCTTTTGCATCAATTGAAGGATTTAGATAAATTTTTATTCTATCCATTCTATATGGAAAAATTAAAACAAGCACGGTTAACAAAACAATTCCGAAAACTGTAAAAAGAGTTATATATCTGAATTTTAAACCGGCAAGAAAAAGAAGAAAGAAAAAAATTGCTCCTATTATAACAAATGTCCCGAGGTCTTTTTGAAGTTGTAGAATGCCTGTAATTAACAGAAGAAAAGAAACAGGAATAATTAGTATTTTCCAGTTATTTATTTCTTTATCCTTTCTGCTCAAAAAATCAGCAAGAAAAATTACAAAAGTTAACTTCACAAGTTCTGCTGGCTGGAATGAAAGAGGACCTATTTTAATCCATCTTAACTGGTGAAAAAATGCAGGAAGAGGAAGTAGCAGAAGAGAAAAAAGGAAAATAAAAAAAGAATATTTTTTAATTTTTTCCAGTCCTATCCTGTTAATTAAATATATACAGATAAGTCCCAGAATTATCCATACAATTCTTTTTTCAAAATACAAAAGTGGATTCCCTGCTTCAGAAAGTCCATAAGAGACAGATGAACTCAAGAGAAAAACACTTCCAAGAACAATTAAAAGTGCAGATGAAAAACATATTTTATAATATATTGCTGACTTTCCTCTTATAAACATTACCTCTCTCCTTATAATTTTTAAACTGGTCAAAAGATGCACATCCAGGAGAAAGAAGAACAATATCCCCTTTTTCAGAAACACTATAAGCAACCTCAACTGCCTCTTCCAGTGTCTCAACTTTTTTTATTTTTTCTATTTTCAACTCTTTTTCTATTTTTTCTTTTGCCTTTCCGAATAGAACCAAAGTTTTAACTTTTCTTTTAACAATTTCTTTAAGTGAAGAAAAAGAAAGCCCTTTATCCAGTCCTCCCATAAGGAGAATTACTTTTCCATCTGGTAAACTTTCAAGAGCATTTTCAACTGCATGAGGATTTGTTGCTTTTGAATCATTTATAAAAATAACTCCTTCTATTTCTCTTACTTTTTCCATTCGGTGTTCTGGAGGGGTGAAACTGACAATTGCTTTTTCAATTATTTCCTTTTTTATATTACAAATTTTCCCTATGGAAACAGCAGCCATAACATTGTAAACATTCCCCTTACCTGAAAGTTTTGTTTTATTAAAATCAATTATTTTTTCATTCCCGGAGTATATAAATCCGTCTTTGAAATAAATATCAAAGGAAGATAGAAATCCAAAAACCAGTTTTTTCCCTGTAAGCACCTTCCATATTTTAAAACAATTTTTATCATCTCCATTCAGAACAGCCCAGGTATTTTCTTCTTTGTTGAGAAAAAGTTTTTCCTTTGCTTTAACATATTGAGAAAAGTCAGAATATCTATCAAAATGGTCATCAGCAATATTCAAAATTACTCCAATAAATGGTTTGAATTTTTCTATTTTTTCCAGCTGGAAACTACTGATTTCAATAATAATGTAAGTGTCTTTTTTTATGTTATCAACTTCTCCTATAAAAGTATTCCCTATATTCCCGCATACAACAAAATCAAAAGGAGAAAATTTAAAAATGTTTCCTGTCAGTAATGTTGTTGTTGTTTTTCCATTTGTTCCTGTTATCCCTATTATTTTTTTTGAAGGAGAAAAGAGATAGGCAAGTTCTATTTCACTTATCACAGGCATTTTCCCTTCCCTGACTATTTCAGGTAAAACATTTTCATTAATACCAGGGCTCATAACAACTAAATCTTTATTTTTAAAAAATTCAGGAGAATGAGAACCAAACTCAAACTCAACTTTTCCATCTAACTTTTTCAAATTTTCATACTTCTCTTCACCTGTATCAATATCTGTTATGAAAACTTTTGCATTTTTTCTTAAGAGAAATCGGGCAACATCAAAGCCAGTTTTTCCAAATCCAACTACAACAACTTTTTTATTTTTTAAGTTCATCGTATTTTCAGTGTTATTATTGTGAAAAGCGCAAGCATAAGGGTTATTATCCAGAATCTTACCACAACTTTCGGTTCAGGAATCCCCTTTTTTTCAAAATGGTGGTGTATCGGAGTCATAAGAAATATCCTTTTCCCTCTTGTTTTGAAAGATATAATCTGAATAATAACAGATAACGCTTCAATCAAAAATATACCACCAACAAAAATGAGAGATAATTCCTGCTTTACAATAATTGCAAGAAAACCAATAACCCCTCCCAGAGGTAATGAACCAGTATCCCCCATAAAAATTTCTGCTGGAAAACAATTATACCACAGGAAACCCAGACAGGACCCAAAAAGAGCGCCAGTAAAAACAGTTACCTCTTCTGCTCCTTTAACATAAGGGATACTCAGATAATTTGCAAATTTAATATTTCCTGCAAGATAAGATATTGCTGCATAAGCAAGTGCGACCATCATAATTGAACCTATAGCAAGTCCATCCATACCATCGGTTAGATTTACAGCATTTGAAGTCGCCACAATTAAAAATATAGCAAAAATTATATAAAACTTACCAAGTGGTAAAACTACATTTTTAAAGAAAGGAAGATAAACAGAAGTATCAAAATTAATCTTCTTGTTGTATAAAAGAAAAATTCCGACAATAAACCCTGCTCCAACTTGAGCAATTATTTTCACAAGTGGTCTTAAACCTTTTCTGGAACTCTGGTGTTTTAATTTTCTAAAATCATCCCAGAAGCCAAAGATACCAAGATAGACAGAAAGGAAAAGAAGTAAAATGATATAAATATTTTTTATATCAGCCCATAAAATTGTTGCAAAAACAAGGGAAGAAAGAATTAAAATCCCTCCCATAGTTGGTATATTTTCTTTCTTGTTTTCTCTGAAATCAAGGAAATCATTTGGATGAGAAAACTTTTTCATAGAATTTATAAATTTTCTTCCAAAGATAATAGAAATAAGAAGAGATGTAAATGTTGCAAGAGTTGCTCTTACTGTTATATATCTAAAAACATTAAAACCAAACCAGTATTTTACAAACCCATAAAGAAATTTATATAACATTTATCCCCTCAATCTTTTAAAAGAAATTCTACAATCCTGTTCATTTTTAAAAAGTTTGAACCTTTAATTAATATTCCATCTCCCTTTTTAACTTTTTTTCTTATAAATCCATTGAGGTGGTCAATATCTGAAAAATGTTTTCCTGAAGTTATATCAGATATAACTTTACTTTTTTCCCCAAAAGTAATTACATAATCAATATCAAGTTTCTTCACAAGTTTACCTGTGTAAGTGTGAAAAAAATTTGAAAATTTTCCAAGTTCTGCCATATCTCCAATTATAACTATTTTTCTTTTAAAAATTTTCCCTGAAAAACATAAGAGAGCATTTCTTAAAGAATTTGGATTTGAATTATAACTTTCATCAATAATTGTAATCCCCCCGATTTTATAAACTTTCCCTCTTCCTTCAATTGGCTTAAATTCCTCAATGACATCTTTTACTTCACTTATTTTAAGTCCAAATTTAACTGAAAAAGCAATTGCAATAAGAAATGGATAAATCATTGAAGTATTCCAGAAATTAACTTTGAATTTTTCACCAGAAACATTGAAGTGAAAAAAATCATTTCCTTCTTTTTCAATTATTCCTCTTACATCTGAATTTTTCTTTGTGCCAAAACTTTTAACATTTCCTGAACTTCTATTTTTCAAAAAATAAAAAAATTTATCATCTCTATTGAGAAGGCAAAATTTTTCCCCTTTTAGATTTTTAAATATTTCACTTTTACTTTCAGCAATCTCTTCTGTATTTTTAAAAAAGCCAATATGTGCTTTTCCAATATTTGTAATTACACATCCATTGGGTCTGGCAATTTTACTTAAATAATCAATCTCTCCTTTTTTATTCATCCCCATTTCAAGAATCCCAATTTCTGTCTTCCTGTCGAAAGAAAAAATAGAAAGAGGAAGCCCTATCTGGTTATTATAATTTCCAGAACTTGACGCTGTCTTAAATTTTTTTGATAAACATTTTGAAATTAATTCTTTTGTTGTTGTTTTCCCATCACTTCCAGTTATTCCAATTACATACGGATTTAAAAAAGTTATATATCCTTTTGCTATATCACCAAGTGCTTTAAGTGTATCTTTTACTTTTATAATACAGAAGTTTTTGAATGGTATTTTTACATTTTCGCTAATAATAACTCCTGCTGCTTTTCTTGCGTATGCCTGTTTTATAAATTGATGCCCGTTAAATTTTTTTCCTTTAAGCGCTATAAAAATCTCTCCTTTTTTGATTTTTCTGGTATCAGTAGAAATGCCATTTATAGATCTCTTTAAAAATTCTTTACTATTTATTTCCCCCCCACACCATTCAACAACTTTTTTTATTTCAAGTTTTTCCATACAACTCCCTCACAGCATCTCTTGCCACTTCTTTATCATTAAAAGGAATAGTAATATCTTTGAATATCTGGAATGTCTCATGCCCTTTTCCTGCAATAACAACACAGTCATTTTCACCTGCCAGTGATATTGCTTCTTCAATCGCCTTTCTTCTATCAACAACAACGGCATATTTCTTTCTTAAATGAAATGGTATACCACTTTCAATATCCTTTATAATTTCTCTTGGTTCTTCACTTCTTGGATTATCAGAAGTTAAAATAACAATATCTGCCATCTTCACCCCAATTTTTCCCATAAGAGGTCTTTTACTTTTATCTCTGTCTCCACCACATCCAAAAACAAGAATAATTCTTCTGGGTTTTAAAAATCTAACTGAAAAAAGTAAATTCTTAAGAGCATTATGAGTATGAGCATAATCAACAATAATATCAAATGGTTGGGTTTCATTAACAAATTCAAACCTTCCTGGAACAGATGTTATTTCTTCAATTACCTGTCTAACTATTTTTATATCAATATCATAAGCAGTAGCAAAAGCAACTGAAGCAAGACAATTATAGATATTTCCAATACCTTTTAAACCTGTGAGAACTTCTATTTCTTCTTTCCCTCTCAGAAAAACAATCCTATTGCCTTCTCTTGTGACTCTGTAATCAATCAATTTTATATCGCTTTTTCTATTCTTCCCATAAGTAAAAATGTCAGCACCTGCTTTTTTTGCTGCTTTAACAAAATATGAAGAAAATTTATCATCAAGGTTTATAATCGCTTTTTTGTTATTTTTTTTACTTTTTGAAAGATATTCAGAAAAAAGTTTTAATTTTGTCTGGAGATAATTTTTAAATGTTTTGTGATAATCAAGATGTTCATAAGGAGAAACATTTGTCATAATCGCACAATCAAAATTAACCCCAAGAATTCTTCTCTGGTCAATCCCATGTGATGAAACCTCCATAACGCACCACTCACAATTTTCTTTAAGCATATCAGAAAAAAATCCCTGTAAATCTGCTGACTCTGGAGTTGTATTTGAAGAGGTTATCTGCCTTTCCCCTATTTGATATAAAATAGTCCCGATCAGACCTGTTTTCTTTCCATTTTTTTCAAGAATATTTTTAATAATAAAACTTGTTGTTGTTTTACCATTTGTTCCTGTTATACCTGCAATTTTTAATTTTGAAGATGGGTCTCCATAAAACCTTGAAGAAATAATTGCAAGTGCTTCTTTTGTATCCTCAACAACTATCTCAACAACATCTGAATGAAGGAAAGATGTTTTTTCTTCAACAACGATTGCTTTCGCTCCTCTTTCAATTGCTTCTGGTATAAATTTATGACCATCCTCTTTCTGCCCTTTTAAAGCAACAAAAATAAAGTTATCCCTAACTCTTCTTGAATCAAAAGTAACTCCTTTAATATCAATATTTTTAAAGTTTGAAACTTTTTTATCAATGTCTTTTATCAAATCCTTAAGTTTCATTTTTCCCCTCTAAGACAATTTTCATCTCTTTTTCTAAATTACTATCAGGTGGTATATCCCAGTATTGTAAAACTTTCCACATAATCCTCTTAAAAATTGGACCAGCAACAACCCCACCATAGTGAAATGGATGTGGCTCGTCAACATTCACCCCAATTATAACTTTTTTCTTCCCTCTTGATATAAACCCTATAAAAGATGCATAATATTTCCCCGGGATATATCTACCATTTTCTGCTTTCTGTGCTGTTCCTGTTTTCCCATAAATCTTATATCCTTTTATATGAGCAAGAGGAGCAGTCCCTTCAGGACTTACAACTCTCCACAACGCCTCTTTTATTATTCTGCAACTTTTTTCTGAAATAACTTTTCTTTTCCTGATTGATGACCTGAAAAATAACTCCCCATTATGAAAAACTGCTTTCCTGAGAATATGGGGAGTAACAAGATATCCACCATTGCATATAACTGCCATCGCTCTTATCCCCTGAATTGAAGTAATACCAACCTCCTGTCCTATAGGAACAGCAGTTATGGAGTAATCACTCCATCTTTCTAATGGTCTAAAAATCCCTTTTATTTCCCCTGGTAAATCAATTCCAGTTTTCTTTCCAAAACCAAACCTCTCGCAATATTTATACAACTTTTCCTCGCCAAGAGAAAGAGCAATTTTAACTGTTCCTATATTACTTGACTTAACTATTACATCCTGAAAAGAAAGTTTTTTATATTTATGGACATCATGTAGATAATGACCTCTTACAAAAAACTTCCCATTCTCACAAAAAATCTCATCATCAGGTGAAAATAAGTTCTCCTCAATCGCTGCTGTTGCTGTAACTATTTTAAAAACAGACCCTGGCTCAAAAAGGTCTGTTATACACCTGTTTCTCCTGAAAGATGGCGGGAATTTCCCCGGGCAATTTGGGTCATAATCTGGTAAATTCGCCATTGCAAGAACTTCTCCTGTCTCAGGGTTCATAACAATAGCAGAAACACTTTTTGCCTTAAATTCTTCCCTCCCTTTTTTTATTTCATCTTCAACAATATACTGAATATTTGAATCAATTGTAAGATATAAATCTTTTCCTTCTTCAGGCGGTAAAAGAACTTTTTTTATACTCGGGATTAAATTACCTTCTCCATCTCTCAAACAGAGAGATACTCCCTTTCTTCCTTTTAATAAATCGTCATAATAAAGTTCAATCCCTTCAAGCCCATTACCATCTTTATCTGTAAACCCAAGAATATGACAGCAATGCCTTCCTTCAGGATAAACTCTCCTGTATGATTTAACAAAATAAAGGCAATTTATTTTTTCTTTTTTTATTTTTTTATACTCCTCCACAGATAAATTCTCTTTCAAAATTGCATAGGGCTTTTTTATTCTTTCTTCAAGAAATTTCCTGTCAATATTAAGAACCGCACATATTTTTTTCTTCATCTTTTCAACACTTTCTGGATTTTTCTCCATCAAATGCTTTATCATCCATGTGTTAATCCCTGCAGAATAAACTGGAACACTCATAGCAAGAATTTTTCCATTTCTATCATAAATTGTTCCTCTACATACAGATGTTTTTACCCTTTCATATTTTGTTTTTCTATCTTTTAAAGAATATACAGAATAATCAATAACCTGAATTTTGAAAAGAAAAATAAAAACAATAAAAAAAAGAAACCAAAAAATAAATTTTCCAGTTCTAATGCGTAAGTCAAAATTATTTTGTTTCGGCACAAACTTCATTTGATATTTTCTCCTTTTCTGGATCTATCTTTTTAATATCTACATAACACCATCTTTCAGGAGTTGTAAGGTTTAATTCAAACTTTTCTGATAGATTTTTAAGATTGTCAAAAGAAGTCAGTTTTAATATTTCTGCTTTATATGTTTTATTTATGAAGGTAAGTTCTTCATATTCTCTTTCTACTTTTTCAATCTGGTATCCAAACTGATATATTTTTAAGTATATTGAAACATAAAGAACAAGCAATGGAGCAATACAAATCATCAAAAGAACAAAATCAGGAATATAAAATCTTCTTTTCATCTTTTCTCCACCGCTCTTAACTTTGCACTTCTACTTTCTGGATTTATTCTTACTTCTTCATAATCAGGTTTAATCACTTTTTTTGTTATAATTTCAAAATCATCTCTGTTTTTGAAAAATCTTTTAACAAGGCGGTCCTCAAGAGAATGGAATGTGATAACAACTATCCTTCCTCCATTTTTTACAAGTTCTGATGCCTGTTCCAGACCTTCTTTTAAATTCAACAGTTCATTATTTGTCGCAATCCTTAAAGCCATAAAAAATTTTGTTGCTGGATGAATTCCTCTTTTTTCTCTGTAAATTGAAGAAATAAAATCTGCAAATTCCTTTGTTGATTCAAATCTTTTCCTTTTTCTTCTCTCAATAATTTTTCTTACAATTTTTTCAGGATTTTTTATTTCTCCATACTCCCTGAAAATAAAAACAAGATTTCTACCAGACCACTTATTTAAAATCTCTGAAGCAGTCAATCTCTGGGACCTGTCATATCTCATATCAATTGGTCCATCCATTGAAAAAGAAAACCCTCTTTCAGCATTTTTCACCTGATGAATTGAAAAACCAAGGTCAAATAATATACCATCCACCTCCTTTATTTTCTCTTTTTCCATAACTTCCTTTAAATTTTCAAATCCACTTTTTATCGCTTTAAAATTACTAAAATCAGCAAGATTTTCTTTTAAGTTTTCAATTGCATTCTCATCTTTATCTATACAATAAACAAAAATATTTTTTGAATTTTCAAGTATAAATCTGGTGTGCCCACCATATCCAGCAGTTGCATCTATATAAATTCCTCCTTCTTTTATCTTCAAAAATTCCAGAACTTTTTCTTTCATTACAGGATAGTGTTCCATTTTTTATTCTCTCTCCATTAACTTTTCAGAAATTTCAGCATAACTGGATAGGAACTTTTTATAATACTCCTCCCATTTTTTCTCATCCCAGATTTCAATTCTTGTTCCAACTCCAATAATAACAACACTATTTTTTATCCCTGCATAAATTACAAGATTTGATGGAATATTCAACCTTCCCTGTTTATCAATCTTTGTTTTATAAGCACCTGAGAAAAACAATCTTGTAAATGCTCTTGGGTCTCCTTTTGTAAACGGGAGAGTTTTTAACTTTTCTGATTGTGATTTCCAGACATTTTCAGAAAAAAGAAAAAGACATTCTTCAAGCCCCCTTGTTAAGTAAACATTCCTCCCTTTCAATTGTTCCCTCATTTTTGAAGGAATTACTATTCTTCCTTGCTTATCTAATTTGCTCCTGAATTCACCAAAATATACCATTTTCTACCTTTTTTATAAATTAAACACCCCCTTTTCTATTTTGTCAAGTTTTATTTTTCAGAAGTTATTAGAATAACCGACACGGTTAAATAATTTCAATCAGGACAAAAATATCATCAGAAATTTTCTTACAAGATTTCTTTAAACTTTTTTCATCAACTTATAATTTTCATCAAGGGCAACCTGCCCTGGAGAAAAGAGCCATCAGGGAACCATAAAGAAATAACACTACTGCCAAATTTTTTCGCCACTTCAGAAACAAAATATGTGAACCAGAAAGAAAATATGCAGAACATATCATTCCATATTTTTTTCTTTCAGATAATCATAAACTTTCTTTTCACTCCTTCAAATCAATTTATTCAAGTGGAGTGGCAGGTAAGCCGGATTCTGTTTAAAGATGGTCATTCATCTGGGCCCGCGGTTGCCCGCTGGCTCAAGCAGCCCACCCGGGCATTAAGGGGCAGGAAACCCATAAGCCCTGCTTGGCCTTGCTCCAGACGGGGTTTGCCCTGCTCTGCCTGTTACCAGGCAGACGGTGAGCCCTTACCTCACCATTTCACCCTTATCCGCCAAAAGACATGGCGGACGGTATAGTTTCTGTGGCACTTTCCAGTCCTTGCGGACTGCTCCCGTTAGGAGCCGTCTTTCCTGCTGGAGTCCGGACTTTCCTTCCGCCATAAAACATGGCGAACGACCATCCCGCCACTCCAGGTATATAAATTATTCCTTTAAAAAAATTCTGTCAACAATATTTTATTTTTCCATTCTTATATTATTAGATTGTTTGATAACTTTTGTGCAAAGTTCTGTTTTCAGGAAGAAGGGAATAATGAGGATGAAGAGGAAGAAAGATATTCAGATGCGATTTTATCTGCTTCTTTATTCTTCTCTCTTGGTATATATGTAATTTCAACATTTTCATAATTTTCAATTAATTTATCAGCAATCATTTTCAATTTCTGTAAATACTCATCTTTTATTTTATATTCTCTTTTCATCTGTTTTACAAGAAGCAAACTATCACTTTTTATTTCAATTTTTTTTATTTTATATTTTAAACATTCAATAAGAGCATATATCAACGCCATATATTCAGCAACATTGTTTGTCCCTGTGCCTATATATTTCCCAGTTTTCTTAAGTAATTCTCCATCTCCATATATTATAATTCCAATGCTTGATTTACCTGGATTTCCATGGCTGGCACCATCAATAAAAACGGTGAGTTTTTCCATCAGTAAAGTATCCTGCTGCAGTTTTCACACTGGACTATTTCTTTTTTTCTCTTTACTTTTTCTTCAATATAAGTGGGAACATAAATTGAACATCCGCTGCATCTTCCATCTTCAAGTTTACATATAGCAATACCATCTTTTTTATTCTTCCTTATTTTCTCATACATTTTATATAGTTCTTCATCAATCTCTTTCGTTTTCTCTTCTCTTTCTTTCTTTTTTTCTTCAATTTTTTTCTTCAACTCTTCCATTCTTGCTTCTTCCTCTTTTATCTTGCCCTCTATTTCACTTTTTATTTTCTCAATCTGTTTTTTAAATTCATTTTCTCTATCTTTTATCTCATCATCCTTTTCCAGTAAAATCAGTATCTCTTCCTCAACCCCACCTTTTTGCTTCTCATACTCTTCAATCTCTTTTCTTATTGCAATATATTCTTTATTTGTTTTTACCTCTGTTATTCTATCTTTTAATTTTTTTATTTCATTCTCAATCGCCTTTAATTCAAGTTCTTTTTCCTTCCTGTCTATCTGCAATCTTTTGAATTCTTTTTCAATTGAGGAAAGTTCAGATTTTTTATCTTCTAATCGGGATTGATATTCTTTTCTCTTTTCAGGAAATAAAGAGACATCTTCTTCCCATCTTCTTAATTCATTATCTATTTCCTGCAACTCTACCAATTTTTCAATTTCGTCTTTTAGCATAATTCAGAATTATATTTTAAATTTCTAAAAAAGTCAAAAACTATTTTTCCGAAGGATATACTGCTTCCACTATGGACTTTATTCCACCTCTCGGATTAAACTCTCCCCTTACTTTAACCCATACAGGTTTTGCTGCTTTTACAATATCATTCAGAATTCTATTTACAGCATTTTCATAAAAAATTCCAACATTCCTGTATGCCTGGATATAAATTTTCAGGGATTTCAGTTCAATCACATATTTATCTGGTTCATACTCAATCGTTATTGTCCCAAAATCTGGTTGACCTGTTTTTGGACAGACAGAGGTATATTCGGGAATGACTATTGTTATTTTATATTTTCTGAATTGATTTTCAAAACATTCAATATTCGGCAACTTCACATCAAGACCTTTTTTCGCAACATCTTTGTATTCACTCATTTTAAAATTTTATATTGAAATCTAAAAATTCTCCTTTATATTCCTCTTCAATTCTTTTTATCCCTGATATATTTCTTCCCAGATAACCATTTTTTAATTCTGATATAAACATCTCAATTATATCATTTTTTCCTTCTACAACTATTTCAACATCTCCATTCTGTAAATTTCTAACCCAGCCATTTAAACCTAATGATTTTGCTATCCTCTGGGTATACCATCTGAACCCTACTCCCTGAACCATTCCACTCACAAACAGACGATACCTTTTCATTTTCTGGGGAGGGAGCCCCTACCCAGAGGGGCTCCCTTTTCCTCAATACTCAGGGTAAGGGGGTGGGGTGGGACTCTTTTCTTCTTTCTTTTCTGGTTTTTCAGTTATAAGTGCTTCTGTTGTGAGAAGTAAAGCAGCCATACTGGAAGCATTTTCAAGCGCACTTCTTACAACTTTCGTAGGGTCAATTATTCCTGCTTTAACAAGGTCTTCATATTTATCATTTTCAGCGTTAAATCCAAAATTCACATTATCTGATTCTTTAACTTTCTGAACCACAACTGCTCCATCAAGTCCTGAATTTTCAGCAATCTGCCTTAATGGTGCTTCAAGTGCTTTCTGAACAATTTTTGCTCCTGTTTTTTCATCCGGGTCATCTATTTTTAATTTATCAATTTCTTCCTGACATCTGAGCAATGCTACACCACCACCTGGAACAACTCCTTCCTCAACTGCCGCTCTCGTTGCACTCAAAGCATCTTCAACTCTTGCCTTTCTTTCCTTCATATCTGTTTCAGTGGGTGCACCAACATTTATTACTGCAACTCCTCCAGCAAGTTTTGCAAGTCGTTCCTGCAATTTCTCTCTATCGTAATCAGAAGTTGTTTTCTCTATCTCACTCTTTATCTGATTTATTCTTCCCTGTATTTTTGAGGAAGTTCCCTTACCCTCAACAATAGTTGTATTTTCTTTATCAACTATAACTCTTTTTGCTCTTCCAAGCATATCAAGAGTCACACTTTCAAGTTTAATTCCAAGTTCTTCCATTATTGCCTGTCCACCTGTAAGAATGGCAATGTCTTCAAGCATTGCCTTTCTTCTATCTCCAAAACCAGGTGCTTTAACAGCACAACATTGTAATGTCCCTCTCAATTTATTCACAACCAATGTAGCAAGTGCTTCTCCTTCAACTTCTTCAGCAATAATTAAAAGTGGTTTCCCTGACTGAGCAATTTTTTCAAGAAGCGGGAGGATATCCTTTACTGCTGAAATTTTTTTATCGTGGATTAAAATATATGCATCTTCAAGAACACATTCCATCCTTTCCGCATCAGTTACAAAATATGGGGAGAGATAACCTCTATCAAATTGCATTCCTTCAACTACATTTAGTTCTGTCTCTGTCCCTTTTGCTTCTTCAACAGTTATAACTCCTTCTTTTCCGACTTTATCCATTGCTTCAGCAATTATTTCTCCAATCTCGGAATCATTTGCCGCTGCGATTGTTGCAACCTGCTGAATTTCATGTTTATCCTTTACTGTTTCACTCATCAATTTTAACTTATCAACCACTGCTTTTACTGCTTTTTCTATTCCTCTTCTTAAATGAACAGGGTTTGCTCCAGCAGCAACATTTTTAAAACCTTCTTTTGCTATTGCAAAAGCAAGAACAGATGCAGAAGTTGTTCCATCACCAGCAACATCATTTGTTTTTGAAGCAACTTCTCTCAAAAGCTGTGCTCCAAGGTTTTTATACAGGTCATCAAGTTCTATCTCTTTTGCTATTGTAACACCATCATTTATTACAGTTGGAGAGCCGAATTTTTTTTCAAGAACTGCACATCTTCCTTTTGGACCAAGAGTGGGTCTTAATGCATCAACCATTATTTCCATTCCTTCTAAAATTTTTCTTCTTGCTTCTTCACCAAGTAATATTTGTTTGGCCATAATTCACCTCCTTTTATTTATCTTCAACAACAGCAAGAATATCCTCTTCTTTTAAAATAATGTATTCTTTATCATCAATTGTAATTTCAGTCCCCGAATATTTACCATATAAAACTTTATCACCCACTTTAACTTCCATAGAAACTAATTTACCATCTTCTCCAACCTTACCTTTCCCAACTGCAACGACTTTCCCTTCCTGCGGTTTTTCTTTTGCAGTATCAGGCAAGATAATTCCACCTTTTGTTTTTTCTTCTGCTTCTAATGGCTCAACAACTATTCTATCACCAAGTGGTCTTATCTTTATCTTCGCCATATTTCACCTCCTTTTTTTCAAGTTATTTATTATACCTATCTGTAAATATATGTCAACATTTCCAATCTACTTTAAAATATTTCTGAATTGTTGTATAATTTACTTAGAGAAAGGGAGGAAATATGAAAAATATTGGAATTATTTTAATCTTTTCATCAATTCTTTTTATAATTACACTCTCTGGCTGTAATAAAAAGAAGAAAGAAGAGGAAAATAGATTAACTCCCTTAAATGCCCCCGCGAAATATGGTGAAACAATGGGAAAAGCAATGAAAAAAGCAAAAATAATGGATATTGTTCTTCCTTTAAAAAATACAATAGATACCTTTTATATTGAAGAAGGAAGATATCCAGAATCACTTCAGGAACTCGTTGATAAAGGATATATAAAAGAAATTCCAAAACCACCTGAAGGAATGAATTACTACTACGACCCAAAAACCGGGAAAATTGAGGTGAAATAAAAAGGAGGATGATGAAAAATCTATTTCTAATACTTTTAGCAATTTTATTTTTCATTTCAGGATGCAATAGAAGCGATAATAATTCTACTTCTCCCACAGATAAAGTTAAAAAATTCGGACAGAAAATTGAGCGCACATTTAAAAGAGGTAAATTAACTAATACAACAATGTATTTAAAAAATAAAATAATAACTTTTCAGAGAGAAGAAGGAAGATATCCAGAATCACTTCAGGAACTCGTTGATAAAGGATATATAAAAGAAATTCCAAAACCACCTGAAGGAATGAATTACTACTACGACCCAAAAATCGGGAAGATTGAAGTGAAATAAAAAGGGGAGAAGATGGATTTTTATGAGGTTATAAAAACGAGGAGAAGTGTAAGAAGTTATAAACAGGACCCCATACCAGAGGATATTCTTAAAAAAGTTCTTAATGCAGCAAGAATTGCTCCAAGTGGAAGTAATAGGCAGCCATGGTATTTTATAATAATAAAAGACCCTGAAAGAAAGAAAAAAATGGTAGAATTATGTGCTGGACAGAAATTTATTGCTGAAGCACCTGTTCTGATTGCTGCCTGTGGAGAAAACATTCACTACAATAGAGGGAACTGGATGGACAATTACAGTGTGCTTGTTGATGTTGCAATAGCAGTTGACCACCTGACACTTGCGGCAAGAGCAGAAGGGCTTGGAACCTGCTGGATTGGCTCTTTTGATAATGAAGGAATAAAGAAATTTCTTGGAATTCCAGAAGATGTTAATGTTGTTGCCCTTACCCCTCTTGGTTATCCTTCAAATTCTGATGTATTCAAAGAAGATAAAAATAGAAAACCACTTGATGAGATAATTTACAATGAAACCTGGGGAAATAAATAAATATTTTCTATATCATTATAAGAAGTAATAAAAAATATAAGTAGGAGTTTTGATGCAAGACCATATTATAAACAGTTGATAAATTAAGAAAAATTCTTCTAATATGGGTGGAAAAAGAAATAAAATGGAAAAAGGAAATTTAAAAAAAGTAGAAAAAATATTTAAGAGCGCAGGATACAGAAAAACAATTGCAAGAAAAATGGTTCTCAATATACTGTCAAGAACTAAAAAACACTTGAGCACCCAGGAAATATATCAAAAAATATACAAAAAATACCCATCGGTAGGTATGACAACTATTTACAGAACACTTGAACTGTTTACAAAACTTGGTATTGTTTCAAAATATGACTTTGGAGATGGAAGAAGCAGGTATGAATTAAAAGAGAAGCAAGAAGAAAAAAAGCATCACCATCATTTAATATGTGTTCAATGTAATAAGGTCATTGATTATACCGATTTTATGGACGAAGAAGTGAAAATGATAGAAAAACTTGAAAAAGCATTTTCAGAAAAGTATAAATTTGAAATCAAAAATCACCAGATTTTCTTTTATGGATTGTGTGAAAAATGCAGAAAAAATATTGAAAAAAAACAGAAAGGATAATATAATATTTCAAAAGCGGGATTAACTCAGCGGTAGAGTGCGAGCTTCCCAAGCTCGTGGTCGCGGGTTCGAATCCCGTATCCCGCTCTGTCTCTTACCCTGTAAGGGATCGCACGTCGCTGTTTCTCAAGCAGTGCAATCCCGTATCCCGCTCGGTCTCTCACTCTGTAAGGGATGGTACACAATTGTTTCTTATGTTCTGGATAAGATTTAGTCCTTTACTTTTCCTATTAAATTTATATATT
>CAZRDZ010000006.1:0-18069 GCA_964599135.1 uncultured bacterium | reverse complement strand
TCTGTGTCCGTATGTGAATTTATTGCTTTTGATTTTTCCATATTTTAATGGAATTATTTTATTATCAAATAAAGCGAATATCCATCTTATAGGTCTTATAAATTTGACTTCCTCATCGTCCCATTTCATTGACTTTGGGATTTCCACTTTTTTTAATGACTCAAGGAAAACATTCGGGATAATCTTATATGTTTCATCTCCTTTTTCTTTTTTAACTGCAACAAGGACCTTTCTCCCTTTTTTTTCTTTAATTTTTAAATCGTTAACTTTTACTTTCTGGCTTTCAGCAAATTTTACTGCAGGTAAGGTGTATTTCCCATCCTTATCAATTCCTATCTCAACAGATGGTCCAGAAATTTCTTTTATGATATCCTTCTGAAAAGGAGAAACATTTTTCCCGATAAAAATTAACCTTCTACCTGTGTAATAAAAATTGATTGTTTCAAATTCAATTTTGTTATCCTTCAAACCTGAAGTAAAAACAGGTAAGAATTTCTCTTTTATATATTCTCCTGTCCAGTCGGGTAAATCCTCACATCCAATTTCTATAATAAAATGTCCCATTTTTTTTCTTTTTTTATAATGGTTAATAATTATATTAAATTTTTCATATTCTTTCAATCTTTTTAATTGCACATTAGATTTAAAAACTCAAATTTTTATAATATGACTTTGCAGAAACAATAATGAAAAGAAAAAATATAAGTAAATGAAACCCCCAGCCACCAAGGAATGGATGAATTTTTCCTTCTTTTGCAAGGGCAATGAAAAAGGAATAAATACCATAACTTAAAAACCCAAGAACAATTGTTGAACTTAAAACAAAAAATCTCGTAATTTTCTGTTTCATAAGGAAAAAAGGAAAAACAATTAAAAGAATAAATAAATTAAGGAGAGGATAACTTATTTTTTCAATGTAATATGTCTGCTGTAGAAATGGGTAAAACCCAAGTTTCTTTAATTCTTTTATAAGCATTTTTAATTCTTTTAGTTTAAGAGAATCAGGATTTTTACCGCCAATTATAAGTATTTCAGAGGATAGAGGAATTTTTATTGTTTTTGAATTAAAATTTTCTGATTTTTCCAATACTCCATTCCTGTTAATTAAATAAGTTGTGCCATTATAAAATTTCCATATTTTTTCTCCAAGATAAATTCCTTCATTTGCCTTAAGTGAATAAATACTTCCTTCTTTTGATACAATTGAAATTTCAACATTCTTGAATTTGCCATTTCCTTCAAAAAGGTCTGCTCTGAAAAGCAATGAAGATGAAGAGAAAGAAATGGATTTTTGGGTTCTTTCAATTTTTGTAATCCGAGGGACAACAAAATTTTCTATACAGAATGTAAATATAGATATTAAAAATGAAGCAAATAAAAAAATTGAAAATACTTTCAAAGTATTTACTCCTGAAATCTCAAAAATTTTTATTTCATTTGATTTCATCATTTCTGAAGCAAGAAACATCCCTGAAAGAAGTGTTATAAGAGGGGAAATCTGAATAAAAGAAGATGGAAGAGAACAAAGATATGAGGAAAAAAGGAAAACTTTTTCTCCTGATATAATATCAGGAAGGTCGTCAAGTATCTGAATTGTAAAAAATAAAAGAAGCAAACATAAACTTGAGATGAAAAACAACTTAAAAAAATTTGTAAGTATATATTTTACTTTAGCCATTTTAGAAAGTAATAAGTTATACCAGAAAAAACAACTGCAGGTAAGTAAACAAAACCAGCAAAATTTAATTTTCTTGATGTAATTTCTCCAACAATCATAATTGAAAAGAACAGTAAACTTATTGCCCCTGCAACTCCAATGTTTAGAACTCTGCTTTTACTTTTCAATTTCAATCCAATCCCTCCTCCAAGAAAAATAAAAATTAAAGGAGTTATTCCAAACATAATTTTTTTATTCATTTCAACTTTGTATCTTATATCTTTCTTTTTTTTCAATTCAGAAAAAGTAAGTTCGGATATTTTCTTCCGTGGATTTTTCACTGAAAAACTTTCTGGAAGATTTAGATTAAATTTATATTCTGAAAAGTCAAGTTTTGTGATTTTATCCAGTTGCTGGGAAATTAAAAATCCATCTTCCATTATAAAAATTATTGAGTTTGTTTCTGGTATATATTTTATTTTCCCCTTTTTTGCTTTGATAAAAAATATTATTTCTTTTTGCTTCTGTATGATGGATAAATTTTTGAATTTCATATCTCTGGATAAATCTCCAATATATATGGAGAAATTAGGAAAATCATTGATTATCGTTCTTGGATGAAATATTGACAGAGGATTTTTTACTTTCAGGTTATAGATAACTTTCCTTCCTTTGTATTTTACAGAAGGGAAAAAATAAAGGTTGTAATAAACCAGAAATAAAGAACAAAGAAGGGAGAAGGAGATTAGAGATTTTATCAATATTAAAGGGTTTATACC
Source organism: uncultured bacterium (assembly GCA_964599135.1). Classification (GTDB taxonomy): domain Bacteria; phylum Ratteibacteria; class UBA8468; order B48-G9; family JAFGKM01; genus JAGGVW01. Next base: position 15,633 of record CAZRDZ010000006.1, on the reverse strand, counting down.
AGAAAAAGAAAATATATGAATTTCTCTATCATAAGTTAACCTTGAAAAAATTGAAGTTGAAGCACTTAAAATAGTTAAAGGTAGAATGTAAGGGATAGAAGAAAGAAAGAAAAAATAGAAAATTTTAAGTATTGTAAGAAAGGAAGCACCTTTTATTATTACAGGGAGTGTTTTAAATATCCCGTTTACAAGAAAAACAAAAGTAAAAATGAAGAAAGATATGATAAAATTAATCAAAAATTCTATGGAGATATATCTATGTTTAAGTTTTTCCATAAAGTTTATTGTAAAATAAACAGACCTTTATGTCTATTTTTAAATGTGCTCTGGAGTGAAAAATGTTGTTCCTGCAGGAAAGTTTATCCTTTGAATAAATATGGATTTTGTGAAACCTGCTGGAAGGATATAAAACTTTACAAAAACAGAAATAATTTATACTGGTATATTGCTGTCTATGATGGTCCTATCAAAAATGCTATTCATAATTTTAAATATGGAAAGAAAAAAATTTATGCCAGGAAATTTGCTTATTTTGTTTATGACAATGTAAAAGATAATTTCCCTGAATTTGATTTGATTATTCCTGTTCCTCTTCACTGGAGAAAAGAATTTTCAAGAGGTTTTAATCAATCAGGAATTATTGGAGTTTATCTTTCAAAATTGTTTAAAAGACCTGTTTTTTTGAATGCTATTGTAAGGGTAAAAAATACTAAAGCACAGGCAGGATTGAGTGGAAAAGAAAGGAAAGAAAATGTATCAGGTGTTTTTAAAGTAAAAAGGAAAGACATAATAAAAGGGAAAAAAGTAGTAGTTTTTGATGATGTTTTTACAACAGGAGCAACAACGGATGAGATTAAGAAAGAACTGAAGAAAGGAGGAGCAAAAAAGGTTATAGTTCTTACAATCGCAAAAACAATTTTCTGAGATACTTCTACCCAGCACCAGTTTGATTATGTATTTACAAATTCAGGAATTAGTGTTAAAATCTATTAAACTGAACCAACATAAAAGGGAGGAAAATATGGCAGTTAAAATAGGAATTAATGGATTTGGAAGAATTGGGAGATTGGTTTTAAGAAGTGCTCTTGAAAAAAATTATTCTGAAATTGAGTTTGTTGCTTTTAATGATATTACTGATGCGAAAACACTTGCTCATCTTTTTAAATACGATTCAAATTATGGCATCTATTCTGGAAAAGTAGAGGTAAAAGGAGATAATATTGTCATTGATGGAAAAGAGTATATTGTTCTTTCAGAAAAAGACCCATCAAAACTACCCTGGAAAGACATTGGAGTTGATATTGTTGTGGAGTCAACAGGGCTTTTCCGTGAAAGAGAAAAAGCAGCAGCACATCTTGAAGCAGGAGCGAAAAAGGTTGTTATTTCTGCTCCTGCAAAAGGAGAAGATGTAACAATTGTTCTTGGAGTAAATGAAAATATGTATGACCCTGAAAAACACACAATAATTTCAAATGCTTCCTGTACAACAAACTGTCTTGCTCCTCTTGCAAAAGTTCTTGATGATAATTTTGGAATTGTTAAAGGTCTTATGACAACAATCCATTCTTACACAAATGACCAGAGAATTCTTGACCTTCCACATAAGGATTTAAGAAGAGCCAGAGCAGCGGCTCTCTCAATGATTCCAACTACAACAGGTGCTGCAAAAGCAATAGGCAAAGTTATTCCAAAATTGAATGGAAAAATGAATGGTCTTGCGATCAGAGTTCCAACTCCAACTGTTTCTCTTGTTGACCTTGTTGTTGAAGTTGAAAAAGAAGGTGATATTGATAAAATAAATCAGGCATATAAAGAGGCATCTGAAGGTCCACTTAAAGGAATTTTAAAATATTCAGAAGAAGCACTTGTTTCTAAGGACTTTGTCAAAGACAGTCATTCCTGTATTTATGATTCTCTTTCAACCTATGTTATAGGAAATATGGTCAAAGTTCTTGGCTGGTATGATAATGAATGGGCATATAGTTGTAGAGTTGTTGACCTTTTGAAATATATGGTAGAAAAGGGGAATTTTTAAAAGGGTTAAAAAGTAGAGAGGGAGGAAGAGATGGAAATTAAAACGATTGAAGGGAAGGATTACAGTGGAAAAAAGGTCTTTTTAAGAGTGGATTTTAATGTTCCTTTAGAAAATGGGAAAATAGCGGATGAAACAAGAATAAGAGCGGCTTTACCAACCATAAATTACCTTCTTTCTCAAAATTGTATTTTGATAATCGCCTCCCATCTTGGAAGGCCAAAAGGTAAAGTAGTTCCTGAAATGAGTTTAAAAGTTGTCGCTGAAAGATTGTCAGAACTTATAAATAAAGAAGTAAAGTTTATCCCGGATTGCGTGGGAGAGGTGGTTGAAAAAGAAATTAATCAGGCAAAATCAGGAGATGTTTTACTTCTTGAAAATTTAAGATTCCATAAAGAAGAGGAAGAAGGAAATGAAAATTTTGCAAAACAACTTGCCTCTTTTGCAGATGCATATGTAAACGATGCTTTTGGTGCCTGCCATAGAAAGCATGCATCAATTTATCAAATAACAAATTTCATTGAAGATGTTGCTTCTGGATTTCTTATTAAAAAGGAAGTTGAAGCACTTTCAAAATTACTTACCAATCCAGAGAAACCATTTCTTTTGATTCTTGGAGGAGCAAAAGTTGCTGATAAAATTGGTATGGTTAAGAACTTACTTGATAAAGTTGACACAATAATTACTGGTGGAGTTATGGCTTATACATTTATAAAAGCAAAACACTGGGAAATAGGTGATTCTAAAGTTGAGGATGATGCAATTCCTCTTGCAAAAGAAATTATTGGAGAAGTTAATAAGAGACATCTTGAATTCCATACTCCTCTTGACCATATCATAGTAAATAAAGTTTCTCCAGATGCAGAAACATTAATTACAGAAAGGGGAACAATTCCTCCTGGATGGATAGGGGTTGATATAGGACCTCAGGCAATTGAGGAATATGTTGATTGTATTAACAGAGCAAGAACAATTTTCTGGAATGGACCAATGGGAATTTTTGAGATTGATAAGTTTGCAAGAGGAACGATAGCGATAGCAAAGGCAGTTGCAGAAGCAGAGGCCTTTTCTGTTATTGGTGGTGGTGACTCAGTTTCAGCAGTTAATAAAGGTGGTGTTGCTGATAAAATTTCTCATATATCAACAGGTGGAGGAGCTTCGCTTGAATTTCTTGAAAAAGGAACTCTTCCAGGAATAGAAGTTTTAAAGAAATAGGAGTGATTATGAAGAAAATACTTATAGCAGGAAACTGGAAAATGCACAAAACCCCGTCAGAATCAATAAATTTTGTAAGAAATTTGCTTGAAAGAATGGGGAATTATGAAGACAGAGAAGTTCTTGTTTGTCCTCCATATACTTCTCTTTACCCTGTTTCTGATATTGTTAAAAATACTCCTTTGCTTCTTGGAGCACAAAATGTATTTTATGAGGAAAAGGGTGCCTTTACAGGTGAAATTTCTCCTCTTATGTTAAAAGATATAGGGGTTGAATTTGTTATTTGTGGACACTCTGAAAGAAGAAATATCTTTGGTGAAACAGATGAACTGATTAACAAAAAAATTAAAAAAGTAGTTGAACATGGTATGAAACCAATTTTCTGTCTTGGAGAAAAACTTGAAGAAAGAGAAAAAGGAGAAACATTTGAAGTTATAAAAAGACAACTTGAAAAAGGGCTTTCTGAATTTAAAGAGATTGAGAAATTAACAATTGCATATGAACCTGTCTGGGCTATAGGAACAGGAAAAAATGCAACACCAGAACAGGCAGAAGAAGTCCATATTTTTATAAGGAAATGGATAAAGGAAAATTATGGAGAGGATGCAGCCAATGATATAAGAATTCTTTATGGTGGTAGTGTAAAACCAGAAAATATAGATGATTTAATTAAGGAGGAAAATATTGATGGAGTGCTTGTTGGAGGAGCAAGTTTAGATGTTGATAAGTTTTTAAGAATAATTGAATATACTTCAATGACCAAACCGGGTTTGGACAAAAGGGAGAAATAAAATGTATACTTTTCTTTTAGTTTTTCATATTAGCGTCTGTCTTCTTTTAATATTTTTTGTTTTAATTCAAAGTGGTAAAGGTTCTTCACTTGCTAATATTTTCGGAGGAGGGGGAATGGAAACGGTCTTTGGAGCTGAAACCCCTACTGTATTAAATAGAATAACAGGTATTTTAGCAATAATTTTTATTGTTTCTTCTTTGGTGCTTGCTATCACTCCTGGTAAGTTAACCAGAAAAAGTATTTTGAAACAACAGATTAAAAAAATTGAGAAGAAAATCCCTCCACCTTCTGAAAATAAAAAGTAAATCAGATGGAAAAAGTTATATTCCTTCCTGAAAAAGGAAAGTGTGTATTTGTTGGAGATACCCATGGCGATTTCTCTGCTTCAAAAGTTATAGTGGAGAATTTTGTGAATAAAAAGGATTATTATATTGTATTTCTTGGTGATTATGTTGATAGAGGTCCTCAATCAAAACAAAATGTTGATTTTCTATTAAAAATGAAGGAAAAACATAATAATTTAATTCTTCTTGCCGGGAATCATGAAATGTTCCCTGTGGTTGAGTGTTCTCCATCTGATTTCTGGGATTCTCTTTCAAAGGAAGAATTTGAATATTATAAAGAGAAGTTTTTAAAATTACCTTTATGTGTTTCAGGAAATGGTTTTGTAGCAACTCATTCAGCACTTCCAGATGTTGAAAAGATAGAAGATATTGAGAAAATAGAAACAGGGGATGAAAAATGGTTTATAATGCTGTGGGCTGATTTCAAAGAAAAAGAAGGAGAAATGCTTGGAAATTTTCTTGGAAGACCAAAAATTGGAAGTGACTACTTTGAAAGAGTGATGAAAAATCTTGGAAAAAATGTTTTGATAAGAAGCCATGACCCATTAGCAAAAGAAGTTATGTTTGATAAAAAATGTCTGACAATATTTACTTCTTCTGCCTATGGAACTGAAAGAAAAATAGGTATTGTTAATCTTGAAAAAGAGGTTAAAACAGTTGATGATATAGAGTTAATTTCTCTTGATTTACCAGAGGTGGAATATGAGGAGTAGAAATTTTGGAGGATACCGTCTTGATGAGCAGGTTGGTGGTGGTATGTATACAAAGGTTTATAAAGCATATTCTTTTCTTGCCAGACCACCTTATGGAAATCCTGTTGCAATAAAACTTCTCTATTTGAGAGGTGGTTTTCTGGAAAAATCAAAACTTATAGCACAATTTGAAAGAGAAGCAGAAATCGCAATGCAACTTGACCATCCAAATGTTGTTAAAGTTTTAAATTTTGGTAGATTTAACAGGCATTATGCAATGATAATGGAATTTATTGATGGAGAAAATTTAAAAGAAATAATTTATGAAAGAGAAAAATTTTCTTTACAGACAATTCTTAAAATCTGTTATGAAGCAGGTAAAGGATTGAGTTATATTCATAAGAATAATATAATTCATAAAGATGTTAAGCCAGATAATATTCTTGTTTCAAAAGACCTTGAAGTTGTTAAAATAACTGATTTTGGAATTGCAAAACTTCCAGGGAAATTATGGAAGAAAGATATATTTCCAAGAAGCGGAACAGTAACAAAATTTGGAACTATTTCTTATGTTGCTCCTGAACAGGTTAAGGGGAAGGCAACTTTTAAGTCAGATATTTACAGTTTTGGAGTAACAATGGATGAAGTTATTACAGCAAAATTACATATCCCTGAAAAAGATGATGAGGACTATTTTAAAAGAATTGATATAAGAGCGTACAGGAAAAATACTGGAAAACAACCGATACTTTGTTATGATTTCCCGATACCATCAGAAATTAAAGAAATAATTAAAAAAGCAACAAATCCTGATTTAAATTTAAGATATTCTACTATGGACGAACTTATAAATGACCTTGAGCAATTTATCCAATGAGAAAATTTCTTGTTTTAATTTTACTTTTGCTTGCAGGGTGTTCAAATTATGAGAGTTTAAAAGAAGCCAATCAAATAGTTCTTTCAACTTCATCTGACCCCAAATCATTCAACCCGGTAATTGCGAAAGAAACAAGTACTACAGCAATTACAGGATTTATTTTTGAAGGACTTGTTGAAATTGATGGAATAACTCTTAAAGTGAAACCCGCTCTTGCTCTTAACTGGAAAAGAGATAAAAGCGGGAAGAAATGGATTTTTTATTTAAGGAAAGATGTTTACTGGAATGATGGAAAAAAGTTCACAGCAGATGATGTTGTTTTTACATATAATGATTTAATTTATAACAAAAATATCCCGACAAGTAGTAGAGATATTCTTACTGTTGAAGGAAAGGAAATAAAAGTTAAAAAAATAGATGATTATACTGTTGAATTTGACCTTCCAGAAAAATTCGCTCCCTTTTTGCGATTGATGACACAGGAAATTTTCCCCAAACATATTCTTGAAGAAAAAGTTGAAGAAGCAACCGTAACAAGCAGTTGGGGAGTTAATGAAAAAGTTGAGAATATTGTTGGAACCGGTCCTTATAAATTGAAAGAATACAGACCCGGGGAGTGGGTTATACTTGAAAAAAATAATAGATACTGGAAAAAAGATAAGAAAGGAAATAGATTACCATATATCCAGAAAATTATTTTTCTTATAATTCCAGACCCAAATATGGCAATTCTTAAATTCAGAGCGAAAGATATAGATATTATTTCTTTAAGAGGTCAGGATTATTCAGTTCTTGCACCATATCAAAAAAAGGAGAATTTTACAATTTATAAACTTGGTCCTTCTCTTGGTTCAAATTTCCTTACATTTAATCAGAATGTTTTTTCTCCTCTTCCAGAATACAAAATTAAATGGTTTAAAAACATATTTTTTAGAAAAGCAGTTGCTCATTCTATTGATAAGAAAAGCATAATAAAAAATGTTTTTAACGGGGCTGCTGTTGACCAGAATGGACCAATGAATTCTTCCTGTGGTTTTTTCTATAATCCTGATGTAATTAAATATAAATATGATTTATTAGAAGCAAAAAAAAATCTTGTTAAAGGTGGCTTTCACTGGAAAGATGATAAACTTTTTGATAAAGAGAATAACCCTGTAAAATTTACAATTCTCACCAACAGTAATAATTTTGAGAGAATTCAAATGGCAAATATTATAATAAATGATTTACAAAAATTAGGAATGGATGTTAATCTTTTACCAGTTGAGTTTAATACACTTGTTACAAAGTTAAGTGTTACAAAGGACTGGGAAGCAGTTATAATTGGTCTGACAGGCGGAATAGAGCCGCACTTTGGTAAAAATGTCTGGAATAGTGAAGGACAATTGCATCTCTGGAATCTTGGTCCAAAACATATTGTTGAAAATTGGGAAAAAGAAATTGACTTATTATTTGATGAAGGTGTTAAGGAACTGAATAAAAATAAGAGGAAGAAAATTTATGACAGGTGGCAAAAAATTGTGAGTGAAAAACTTCCTCTTATTTATACAGTCAATTCTCTCGTTATGTATGCAGTCAGAAATAAATTTGGGAATTTAAAGCCGAGTGTTTATGGCGGAATTTTACACAATATAGAGGAAATTTATGTCAGATAAAATTTACAGGTTAAGAGTAATATATGAAAAGAAAAATTTTTCAAAGTTTATATCAGGGAAGAATTTTGCTAAAATAATTGAGAGGTGTTTAAGACGGCTTGAGATACCTTTAAAATTCACAGAAGGTTTTAATCCCCATCCTAAAATAAGTTTTGGTCCCACTTTACCTGTTAATATTGAAGGTGAGGCAGAATGTCTTGATATTTATTTTGAAAAAAGAATAGATGAGAAAGAATTTCTGGAAAAAGTAAACAGAATTCTTCCAGATGGGACATTGTTTAAAAAAGCATATTGGGTTGTTTCTGATGGTATTTCCTTAAATTCTATGAAACTTTTTGCAGTTTATAAAATTGAAAGAAATGGATTGAAAGAGGATGACTTAAAAGAATTTGGAGAAGTTGAAGTAAATGGAAGATATATTAAAATAGTGGTAATGATTAATGGTTTCAAACACAAAAAATTACTTGAGAAAACAGGAAATAGAAAAATCATAAGAAAAATATTATGGGAAAAAGTTGATTTAAAATGAAAATTTTTATAACCGGGAATGATGTCTTCACAAGGTGTGCTTTTGTAGAGAATTCTAAAATTGAGTATTTCTTTATTGAAAAAAATCCTTCTGATATTTTTGTTGGAAATATTTACAAAGGCAGGATAGAAAAGATTTTAAAGGGCTTAAATGCTGCTTTTGTAAATATAGGTGAACCAACAAATGGTTTCCTCCATTTTGACCAGAAAGAAATGTATTTTTATGAAGAAGATGATGAACTGATACCACTTGAAACAAACATACATAAAATCGGTGAAGAAATTCTTGTTCAGGTAACAAAACCAGGGAAAGAATTAAAAGGAATGAAACTAACAACAAGAATTACAATACCGGGGAAATATCTTGTTCTTATCCCTTCTTCAGGGATAAGGACAATTTCAAAAAAAATTAAACACCCGGTAGAAAGAAAGAGATTGATAAAAATAATGGAAAGGTATATACCCGTAGGAACAGGTTTTATAGTCAGAACTTATGCAGATGGTAAAAATGAAAAATTTATAATAAAAGAAATAAAATACCTTTTGAGAGAGTGGAGAAGAATAGAAAAGGTAAACAGAGATTTTTCTTCTCCTTTCTTAATCTGGAAGGAACTTCCTTTACATTTGAGAGTTATAAGGGATTTTGTGGATGAAAGTATTGGTGAAATTGTTGTGGAAGGGAAAGATTTTTATGAAGAGGTTAAAAAATATATTAAAACATGGTGCCCTGAGGTTATAAGAAGATTAAAATTTTATAAAGAGAATATACCACTTTTTGAAAAGTTTGGTTTGAATAAAAAAATAATGGAATTTCTCAGTGAAAAGGTTCATTTATATTCAGGTGGGTATTTACTTATAGAAGAAGGGAAAACTTTGACGGCAATTGATGTTAACACAGGGAGTTTTGAAGGAGATGGCTATTCAAGAACAATTTATAACACAAATATGGAAGCGGCTGATGAAATTCCAAGACAGATAAGGGTGAGAAATCTTTCAGGTTTGATAATTGTGGACTTTATTGATATGAAGGATGAGAGAGAAAAAAGAAAGGTTTTTGAAAAATTCAAAAAAAATTTTTCTGATGAAAAGGCAAAAATAAAATTACTTTCTCTTTCTGAACTCGGACTGGTTGAAATGAGCAGAGAAAGAGCAGGGATAACTCTTAAAGAATTTTTTTATGATGAGTGTAAAAAATGTGAAGGAACTGGTTATATTAAAAACTTAAATATGATTTTAATTGAACTTGAGGGAAAAATATATGAGTATATTTTTCAGAAAAAAATCAGGAGATTAAAAATAAAAGTTATTCCTGAACTTTTTGAATTTATTTTTAAGGCGAATTTGTTTTCCATTTTGATTAAAAAGAAAAAAGTTGAATTTGAAGCAAGTCAACAACCTGGAAAACATTATTTTACTGTTGAAACGAATTAAGTTTTATATTACAATTTTCAAACAATTTAAAATTTTTCTGTTTTTGAGAAATTTATAGGGAGGAACTGAATGGCAAAACATCATAAAGTTGAAAAAGTTGAAGGGTATAACCAGATTATTACATCTGAAAATAGTGACCTTGAATTTATAAATTTTGGAATAATTAGTTCTTCAAAAAATAAGAAATATAAAGGAAATACTGGAAAAAACGAAACAGTTTTTGTTATAACTGAGGGAAACTGCAACTTTTATCTGGAGAATAAATTATTTGGTGAAATGAAAAGAAGTAATGTTTTTGATGAGCCACCTGTGGCTGTTTATCTTCCTCCATTTCTTGACTATAAAATAGAGTTTCTGGGAGAAACAGAGATATGTGTTTTAAGTTGTATTGCGAAAGGAATAGGGAAACCCATTTTTATTGATAAAAAGAGTTTGAGATTTAGAAGGGTTGGAGAAGAAACATATTTCAGAAATATAACAGATATAATTACAGAGGATTTCCCCTCTGAAAAATTGCTTGTTGGAGAAACAATTAATGACCCGGGAAATTGGTCAAGTTATCCACCACACAAGCATGATAAAAATAATCCACCAGTAGAGACAAAACTTGAAGGACTTTATTTTTTTAAAATAAAGCCCAAAAATGGCTTTGGTTTTATAAGGGTCTTTGATAGAACTGAAGATAATATTTTTCTTTTAAAAAATAATGAAGTTGTTACAATTCCAAAAGGTTTTCATCCTGTTGCTGTTGCTCCTAAATTCCAGATTTATTATTTATGGGTTTTATGTGGGAATACAAAGAAATTAATTCCTTTTACACATCCCGATTTTAACTTTTGAGGGAGGGGAAAAATGGATTTTGTTAAAGGGCTGTTTTCAATAGAGAATAAAGTTGCTGTTATAACAGGAGGAGCAGGTATTCTTGGAAGTGAAATTGCAAAGGGATTTTCAAAGGCAGGAGCAAAAGTGATTATATGTGATATTAAAGGATTTAAAGAAAGAAAAGAAGAATTTAAAAAAGAAAATATAGAAATTGATGCAATGTATATAGATGTTTTGAAAAAAGAGGAAATAGAGAATACCTGCAATAAAATAATAGAAAAATATGGGAAAATTGATGTTCTTATTAATGCAGCAGGTGGAAATATGAAGGAAGCAACAACATCAAAAGAACTTTCATTTTTTGATTTACCACTTTCAGGACTTGAAAAAGTAGTTGCGATTAATCTATTTGGTGGGGCAATTTTACCTTCTCAGGTTTTTGGAAAGGAAATGGTTAAAAATGAAAAAGGTGGTTCAATAATAAATATTTCTTCAATGAATGCTTTCAGACCTTTAACAAGAATTCCAGGATATTCTGCTGCAAAATCAGCAGTTAGCAATTTTACTCAATGGCTTGCAGTCCATCTTGCACAGGAATATAACAAAAACTTGAGAGTAAATGCAATTGCTCCTGGTTTTTTCCTTACCAATCAGAACAGGTATTTACTTCTTGATGAAAATGGTAATCTGACAGAAAGAGGGAAAACAATAATTGCTCATACACCAATGGGAAGGTTTGGAGAGCCAGAAGAACTTATAGGTATTTGTATTTATTTATCATCAGAAGCATCAAGTTTTGTTACAGGAGTTGTTATACCAATAGATGGTGGTTTCAATGCTTTCAGTGGTGTTTAATTAAACAGGAGGGAGAAATGGAAAAAGCAAATATTGGAATTATTGGGATGGAGGTTATGGGGAAAAATTTAGCACTGAACTTTGAAGATAAAGGATATAAAGTGGCTGTTTTTAACAGAACTGGCTGGAAAACTAAGGCCTTTGTTGAAGGACCTGCAAAAGGGAAAAATATTTTCCCTGCATACGAAATAAAAGATTTTGTAGATTTGCTTGAAAGACCAAGAAAGATAATGCTTATGGTAAAAGTCGGGAAACCAATTGATGATTTCATTGAAAAACTCCTTCCATTTCTTGAAAAAGGAGATATTATTATTGATGGAGGGAATTCATATTTTAAGGATACAATAAGAAGATATGAATTTCTTACTGAAAAAGGTATTTTGTTTATAGGAACTGGTGTTTCTGGAGGAGAGGAGGGGGCACTTAAAGGTCCTTCTCTTATGCCCGGTGGGTCAGAAGAAGCATATAAATTAATAGAGAAAATGTTTAAGGATATTTCTGCAAAAGCATACGATGGTTCTCCCTGTGTTTCTTTTATTGGACCTGGTGGAGCAGGGCACTTTGTCAAAATGACGCATAATGGAATTGAGTATGGAGATATGCAACTTATAGGAGAAGTTTGCTGGTTTTTTAAAAATGCATTTGGTATGACACCTGGGCAAATAGGTGAAATAATGGAAAGGTGGAATGAAAAAGATGATAAACTTTCTTCCTATCTTATTGAGATAACTTCTGATTTTATGAAAGAAAAACACAAAGAAAATGAAAATCAATTTCTTGTTGATGTGGTGGCTGATATTACAAGAATGAAAGGGACAGGAACATGGACTGTGCAGAGTGCATTAGAATTACTTGTTCCTGTTCCAACAATTGCTTCTGCTGTTTTTTCAAGAGAAATGTCACAGGAAAAAGAATTGAGATTGAAAATGAGTAAAATTCTTCCTTTAAGTTTAAAAGAGGAAATAAAAGAAAATAAAGAAGAAATTATAAATATTGTTCACGATGCTCTCTATATTGCTAAAATCTCTTCTTATGCTCAGGGTTTTGCTTTACTTAAAGCATCTTCTGATTTTTATCACTTCAATCTTAATCTTGGAGAAATAGCGAAAATATGGAGGGCTGGTTGTATAATAAGGGCTCAGTTTCTTGATGAAATAACAGAGGCATACAAAGAAAATCCTGACCTCCCAAATCTGCTTGCATATAATAAATTTTCAGATTTTGTAAAGGAAAATTTATGGAAACTCGGAAAATTTGTTGAAATTGCCCACAGGTCAGGAGTTCCTGCTCTTGGAATGGCAAATTCTTATGATTATATATTACAGTTAACTTCTCCTGTGATGTTTGCTTCTCAGGTTACCGCTTTACAGAGGGACTATTTCGGAGCACATGGATACTTTAAAATTGGAGGAGAAGAAAATCCTGATATATTAAAGACAGAAGATGGAAAAGTTAGAGAATTTCATACTGAGTGGTTATTAGATGGAAGACCTGAAAAAGAAATTACAAAATAAAATCCAGAACCCGGTTCTGGATGAGAGAGAAATAAAGAATATATTGTATGAATATTTTTTAAAAAACAATGATTTCTCTGATAAAAAAATTCTTGTAATAATTCCAGATACAACAAGGTCAGGTCCTACTCATATTTTTTTTCATACAATCCTTGATTTGTTATTAGAAAAGGTAAAAAAAGTTGATTTTATGATTGCTCTTGGAACACACCAACAAATTCCAGAAGAAAAATTAAAAAGTTTTCTTGAATTAAGTGGGGATGAAAAAACAGAAATTTTTCAGCACCAGTGGGACAATCCAGAACAATTGAAAGAAATAGGAGTAATTAAAAAAGAAGAAATTGAGAGATTGACAGGAGGACTTTTGAAAGAGGATATACCTGTTAAGATAAATAAAAAAATTTTTGAATATGATGAAATTGTTATTTCAGGTCCTGTTTTTCCTCATGAAGTTGTTGGATTTTCAGGTGGATATAAATATTTTTTCCCTGGAATTTGTGGTCCAGAATTTTTACATAGGTTTCATTGGCTTGGTGCTTTAATAACAAACCCAAAAGTTAATGGCACTAAAAAGACACCTGTGAGAGATACAATTAATATTGCTACTTCCTTTATAAATAAAAGGGTTCATCTGATAAATTATGTTGTAAAAGGAAATTCTGTTTATGGTGTTTTTGTTGGAGATACTGATGCATGGGAAAAAGCAGCAGACCTTTCTTCTGAAATAAATATAAAATATGTTGAAAAACCTTACAAACTTGTGATTTCAATTATCCCGCAAATGTATAATGATATATGGACAGCAGGGAAAGGAATGTATAAACTTGAACCAGTTGTTGAGGATGGAGGAAAGTTGATTATATATGCTCCTCATATTACTGAAGTTTCTTATACTCACGGAAAATATATTGAACAGGTTGGTTACCACACAAGGGACTATTTTTTGAAACAATGGGATAAATTTAAAGATTTCCCAGGTGCTATAATTGCTCACTCAACACATGTTAAAGGGATTGGAACTTTTATTGATGGAGTTGAAAAAGCAAGAATTGAAGTAATACTTGCAACAGGGATAAGTGAAGATGTTTGTAAAAAGATAAATCTTGGTTATGTTAATCCTGACAGTTTAAACATAGATGATTTCAAGAACAGAGAAGAGGAGGGGATTCTTGTTGTTGAAAAAGCAGGAGAAGTGTTGTATAAACTTAAAAATGGGAAAGTTCCAGATATTAACCAGTTATATAAAAAGGAGAAAAAATGAAGGTAAAAATTGCAATTGTTAATTCAACAAGTTTCGGGATAAAATTTCCAGAACATATAGAAAAATTGAAAGAATTTGCTGATGTTGAAAGAATAAATTTTCCAGGAGATGTGTCAGAAGAAAATATAATAAAAACATTAAAAAACTTTGATGGTTTAATTATAGGACTTTCTCCTTTCTATAATGAAAATATACTTAAGGAATTGAAAAATTTAAAAATTATTTCAAGGCATGGGATTGCTGATTCAAATGTTGATTTAAAATCAGCAACAGAATTTGGAATATATGTTTGCAGATTTCCTCTTGAGATACAGAGAGAATCAATGGCTGAATATACAATTGCTCTTATACTTGCAATTACAAGAAAATTGATTGAAGCAGCAGAATATACCAGAGAAGGATTATGGGGAAAAAGAATTGAACTTGTTGGATTTGAATTAAAAGGAAAAAGAGTTGGATTGGTTGGAGTTGGGAATGTTGGAAGTAGAGTATCTGAAATTTTAAAGAATGGCTTTAATGTAGAAGTGATTGGTTTTGACAATCTCCTTTCTGATGATGAAATTAGAAGAAGAAATGCAATTCCTGTTTCATTTGATGAACTTATAGAGACATCTGACATAATTTCCCTTCACTGCCCGTTAACGGAAAAAACATATCACCTTTTAAATGAAGAAACATTCAGTAAAATGAAAGAGGGAGTTATTATAATAAATACTGCTGATGGAGAAATAATAGATGAAAGTGCTCTTCTTGTTGCTTTAAAATCAGGAAAGGTTGGTGGTTTTGCTGCAGATGTGGTGGAAAATCAACCAATCGGTATAAAAAATCCTCTTCTTAAATTTCCGAATGTTTTAATTTTACCTCATATAGGCAGATATACAATTGAGACAATAAAAGCGATGGGGGAGTTTACAGTTGAGAATTTGAGAAAATTTTTCGTTGAGGGTAAAAGACCAGAGTATATTGAAAATCCTGAAGTAATAAGTAAAAAATAAATTAAACTTCAACTATTTCAGAATTAAGTCCATGTTGTGCAAATATTATTTTAAGCCTGCCCTTTAAATCAGGGAATTTTTTTAAGTATTTTTCTTCTAATTTTTTTAAAATTTGCTTTTTGTTATTTCTTGATTTTATAAAACCAATACAACTTCCACCAAATCCAGCACCTGAAAACCTTGCTCCATACACCTCATTCATGAGTTAAGAATTTTATGTATTTCTATTGTTTGAGGTATTCCGCATTCATAATTTTTTATTGAACTTTCTCCTGATTCTTTCATTAATTCGCCGAATTTTTCAATATCTCCTTTTTCCCAGTATCCTATTCCCTTTTCAAGTTTTTCCATTTCAGAATAAAAATGTTCTGCTCTTCTTCTTAAATTTTCAGGTAATTTTTCTTTATATTTTTCAAAGTAATCTCTTTTTTTATTTTCACTGAATAAGAGATAAATGTATTTATTGATAGTAATCCCTGAAACAATACCATTTTGATGGTCTATGTGAGCACCAGGAGGAGAAATTCTTAATGGGACTTTTACCAGATATAATTTTTATTTCCAAATATGTTTTTGTATTTTTCTTTTAAAGAAGAAATATTCATATTATTCAAATTTC
>CAZRDZ010000005.1:4015-18295 GCA_964599135.1 uncultured bacterium | reverse complement strand
CATTCTTACACTTGGTATTATTTATGGTGTTTTGAGAATGTTTTTTACCTGGTAAGGAGGAAAAAGTGTTTTCAATTTTGTTAGCAATTATTTTAACTTTTCCACTTATTATTGGTGTATTTCTCTGGGTTAGGAGGGAAATATTAGACCTGACAGAGGTACAATTTTTATTTCTTGAAGTTATTTGTTTTTCTTCATTTTATTTTGAAATATATTTTATTATGAAAAATAAATTTTTATTTGTTGTTTTTTTTCTTGTTCTTCCTTTAATTATGTGGGGTATAGTTATTCTTATAACCAGAATAACAGAAAAGAAATTAACAAAAAATATGGAGAAGAAAGAGATTAATGAACTCCTTGCTACCATTGAAAAATATCCAGATAATGTGAATTCCCATATACGGATAGGAGATATTTATTTTGAAAAGGGAAATTATAATGAAGCAATGAAATACTACAAAAGAGCATATCAGATAAATCCACTTCCCTGGATAAAGTTCAGAATAGAAGTTGCAGAAAGAGAAAATATGATAAGGGAAAAGAAAATCTGGATATGTCCTGAATGTGGAAGGAAAAACGCAGAGGATATTTTGAAATGCCCACACTGTGGATTTACTATAAAAACAAAAGAAGCAATTGTAGATGATTTTAAGAAAATATGGGAGGACAAAGAATTTGTCAAAAAGAGTATTATATATCTTACTCTTGGACCTGTTGCCATAATTGGTATATGTATATTGTTTTTTTTCTCTATATTCTATATGGTATACTTCTTTAAAAAATTTAATATTTTTGTTGCAATTCTACTTTCTTTTGTTGTTATATTTGTAAATTATTTAATAGTTGTAAATTTATTGAATTTCTTTTTTAAGGAGAATGAGGAATGAATTATTTTATTGTAAGTCTTTTTGTCTCTGATGAGATAGTTAAAAGAATTTTTGAAGAGAGGGATAGAATTTATCTTGGTGAAGTTAAGAATATAGGTGATTTAATTGAGAAGGGATTTACAGGAAAGATATATACAGGAGGAGAGACAGAGGAATTTTATTTTGATTTTTTTACAGGAGGGAGAATTGTCTCTCCTGCAATTTTAAAATGTTATTACTATGGTCTTGAAATAAAGGAGAATCAAACACCTTTCCTTGCAAAATTTTTAACCCATTATGAGGGAGTTATTACAAGAACAGATATTGATTTGACAGAAGAAGAGAAAAAACGATTACTTGATGATTTAAAAAATGATTTTGATTTTCAGTATTTTTTAAAAGGGGAAGATATCATTGTTATTTTAGATAAAAAGTTTCCATCCTTAAACCTCCCATATCCAGAAGAAATAGAAGGGAAAAATTTAAAAAAAATTCTCTCTATGAAAAAGAAATTTGTTTCTTTTAAAGAGTTTATTTCAGGAATTTCTGAATCTCTTGAGAAAAATGTTATAAATGAAATCAGGAAGGACTTAAACCAGCCAGTTGCCAATTTACTTTATTTATGGGGAAATGGAGAAATCCAGAGGATAAAAAACATAAAGGAAATTGTAGGGAAAAACTGTTATTTCATAAAATTTGAAGAAGAAAAATATGGAGAAGTAGCAGATATAGTTGGTTTTGATAAAATTGATGATTTTGATTTTTCAAAAGAAAATTCACTTTTCTGGATAACTTTTGCTCTTTCAGAAAAAAGTATTCCAGTGCAATTGAGAAAACTTGGAAATTTTGATAGAAAAGTAATAGGCGAAATTGTGAAATTGAAAGGTTTTAAAATAATTTTTTTCTTTGAAGGGGAAAATGAGCAGACACAATGGTTAAATTATATTTATTATTCAGATGGTGAGAAGAAAGGTATTAAAAAAAGAATAAAGAATAAAAAATACCTTTTTGAAAAATTTTTTGCAGAGAAATAAAAAATGGTGAGAGTTATAATTGGTGTTGGGAGTAATAAAGGAGATAGAGAAAGAAATATAATACAGAGTTTAAAAATAATGGAGAAAAAAATTTATATTGAAAAAATTTCTTCATTTATAGAAACAGAACCAGAAGAAAATGCTGATGGTGGAAGATTTTTGAATGGAGTTATTGAAGGGAAAACTTCTTTAAAACCACACTATTTATTTTTTTTTCTGAAAGAAATAGAAAAAAAACAGGGAAGAAAATTTCCTCACAGAAGAGGTGATGCAAGAGAGATAGACCTTGATATAATTTTTTATGGAAGTGAAGTTATAAAATTAAATTTTCTTGAAATTCCTCATCCAAGATATAAAAGTAGATATTTTGTTCTTCTTCCACTTGTTGAAATTTTTCCTGATTTTGTTGACCCTGTTGAGAAAAAAAAAGTAAAAGAAATATATATGGAATTAAAAAAGAAGGGAATTTAAAATGAAAATTTTCAGGAAAATTACTGATGTAAGAAATGAAATAAAAAAAAGGAAAGAAAAAGGAGAAATAATTGGTTTTGTTCCAACAATGGGATATCTTCATAAAGGACATATTTCTCTTATAAAAAGAGCAAGAGAAGAAAATGGGGTTGTTGTGGTGAGTATATTTGTAAATCCAACCCAGTTTGGTCCAGGAGAAGATTTTGAAAGATACCCAAGGGATGAAAAAAGAGATACTGAGATACTTGAGAAAGAAAATGTAGATATTGTTTTTATCCCTGATACAAGACAGATGTATAAAGAAGAACATAAAACCTGGGTTTATGTTGAAAAGTATTCTGAAATACTTGAGGGAGATTTCAGACCAGGCCATTTCAAAGGTGTCTGCACAGTTGTTTTAAAACTCTTCAATATTGTCCAGCCAGATAAGAGTTATTTTGGATGGAAGGATGCCCAGCAACTTATCATAATAAAAAAGATGGTTGAGGACCTGAATATACCGGTGGAAATAATTGGGTGTCCTACGGTAAGGGAAGAAGACGGACTTGCAGCAAGTTCAAGAAATGTTTATTTAAGTAAAAAAGAAAGAGAAAAAGCAATCTGTCTCTATAAAGCACTTAAAAAAATTGAAGAAATGGTAAAAGATGGAATTGTTGAAACAAAAAAGTTGATTGAAGAAGGAAAAAAAGTTATAAAAGAAGCAGAAGGTGTTAAGTTGCAGTATCTTAAAATTGTAGATATTGAAAATCTCAAAGAAGTTAAGAAAGCAGGAAAAAATACGATTGTTCTTGGAGCGATAAAAATTGGGGATGTTCGCCTTATAGATAATATCCTGTTAGACAGGTAAAATAAGAAAAAAGGAGCGAAAAAAATGTATAGATGGATGTGTAAAAGTAAAATAAAAGGTGGAAAAGTTACTGATAAAAACCTTCATTACCAGGGAAGCATTACTCTTGATAAAAAAATAATTGAAAAGGCAGACCTTTTTCCTGGAGAAATGGTTTATGTTTTGAATTTGAATAATGGAGCAAGAATTTTAACTTATGTTATAGAAGGTGAAGAAAATTCAGGAACAATTTGTTTAAATGGAGCGGCAGCAAGGTTTTTTGAAATTGGAGATGAGGTCATCATTTTATCTTCTTCTTTCCTTGATAATGAAGAGATTGAAAATTATAAGATGAAAATTGTTGAACTCGGTGAAAATAATAAGGTAAAAGATTGACAGGGAAATTTTTTTTGCTTTTTCTTGGAAGTGTAGTTAGTGGTTTAATTTTTGCTCTTTCTTTTCCTCCTTTTAATTTATACTATATTGGGTGGTTTGGTCTTTTGCCCGGTATTTTGATTTCTTATAAATTCAAAAAATTATCATTTCTTATTGGTTTTCTTTCCGGATTTTCTTTTTATGTATTTCTTCTTTCCTGGCTTTTTACTGTTTCAAGTTTTTTCTATCTCCTTTTGTGTTTGTATCTTTCAATATACTGGGGAATATTTTTCTACCTTGTAAGTAAGTTTGATTATAATCCTTTTGTTGCTGCTTCCATCTGGTTTTTTATAGAAATTTTAATTGAGAATCTTCTTACTGGATTTCCCTGGCTTACTTTTTCTCTCTCACAGGCAACAAATCATTATATATGGAAACTTCCACAATTTATAGGTTCAAAAGGTATTTCTTTTTTTCTTGTTTTTTTTAATTTTTTCCTTTTATCAATTTTTCTTAAGAGATTTAAAGTGTTTACTCTCTCTTTATTTTTTCTAATCATCTCTTTTCTATTTTTTCATTTTTATAATCCAGAATTAAAAAAAAATGGGAGTATTAAAATTTTACTTGTGCAACCTGATGTAAAAACATCTGAAATTAAAAAGGCAGAAACTCCATTGAAAATACTTACTGACATAACTATTAAAAATGTTAAAAAATTTACTCCAGATATTGTTATCTGGCCAGAAGGCAGTTTCCCTGACAATATACTTTGCGAAAGAAAAATTTTGAGAAAATTAAAGTTTATCTGTCAAAAATACAGGTTTTCTTTAATTTTAGGCACCTTTAGAAAAGAGAAAAATAAATTTTACAATACTGCTTTATTTTTGAATAGAGGACAAATTGAATTTTATGATAAGACACATCTTGTTCCATATGGAGAATTTATACCGGGTGGAAGAGTAAAATTTATAAAAGAGATATTCATAAGGTATGCTGGTTATCTTCCTGAAATTGAAAGAGGGAAAGAAATAAAAACTTTTAATTATAAAGGAATTGGGATTTCGCCTCTTATTTGCTATGAAAACATATTTCCTTATATAACAAACAAAATGGTGAAAAAAGGAGGGGAGATTTTTGTTGTGATAACAAATGATTCCTGGTTTGGTGGTTCAGCAGGTCCCTGTCAACACTTTTACCATAATGTTTTAAGATGTATGGAAACTGGAAGATATTTCATTCAATGTGCACTATCAGGAGTAAGTGGAATTGTTTCTGAAAAGGGAGAAATTGTTGATAAAATAAATCTAAATGAGAAAGGAGTTTTATTTGTTGATGTTCCACTGCTTTCAACAAAGACATTTTATGTAAAGTATGGTGATTTTTCACTTTTCATTTTTTCTCTTTTTATAACAGGAGTATATCTATGCAGAAAATTGAGGAAATAATTGAATATGAATTTAAGAATAAAAATCTTTTAAAATTATCTCTAACTCATTCGTCTTACTCAAGTGAGAACTGTAATGAAAATCTGGAATTTATAGGTGATTTAATTTTAAGTTTCATTGTTGGTATTTATGTTTTTAAAAAATATCCTGATAAAGATGAAGGATTTTATACAAATTTAAAATCTGCATATGTTAATAAGAACTATCTTAACTCAGTTGCTAAAAAACTTGGAATAAGCAGATATATAAAATACAGAGGGATAAAACCATCAAATTTTTCTGATTTTATAGAAAGTATAATTGGAGCGATTTATCTTGATGGTGGATTGAAAAAAGCAGAAAGATTTATTAAAAAATTTATTTTGAGTAATGAAATGGACCCACTCATTGATTATAAAGGAGAACTGGTAAAAGTTTCAAGGCAACTATCAGGGAAATTACCTTCTTATAAAATTGCAGGGGAAGAAGGGCAACTCCATAATAAAAAGTATAAAGTTGTTGTAAGTATTGAAGGAATAAGGAAAAAAGGAGTAGGGGAGGGCAGGAGGAAAAAAGAAGCAGAAATAAAGGCAGCAAAAAATCTTCTCCAGAAAATTTTTCCTGAAAAATTTTGAGGTTTATTTTTTGTGGATAAAATACTGCTCAATAAGTCCGCCTATATTCATTGTTATCCAGTATAAAAGAAGTCCTGATGAGAAATTATAAAATATAAAGAGAAACATAAGGGGCATCATAAGTGTGAGCCCTTTTTGTGATGGTTCTGTTGGAGTAAGTTTTTGCTGCCAGAATGAAGTTAAAGTCATAAGAAGAGGTAATATATTAACAGGGAAATTGCCAATTTTGAATACAGTATCAGGCATTGATAAATCCTGTATCCAGAGTATAAAAGGAGCACCTCTTAAAAATATAGAATTTCTTAAAGCGATGAAAAAACCAATAAATATAGGGAACTGTATCAACATAGGGATACATCCACCAAATGGATTTATTTTATATTCTCTGTAAAGATTAAACATTTCTTTTTGCATTTTTTGAGGGTCATCTTTGTATTTCTTCTGCAAATCCTGTAAATATGGTCTTAATTTCTGTAATTGTTTCATTGACTTTAAACTATTTCTTGTGAGTGGGAAAAAGAGAATTTTTATAATCAGAGTGAGTAAAATAATTGCCCATCCCCAGTTTGGAATAAATCTGTGAATATTATATAAAGCCGCAAATAGAAATCTTCCCATAGAAACAAAAAAACCTTTTCCAAATATATTTTCTTTAACTTCCCTGGATGCAACAAAATAGTCATAAGGACCTGCATAAAAATTGAATTTAAGAGTTTTTTCTTCACTCCCTTTTAGTGAAATATTTTTAAGGATAAATCCAGAAGTGAAAATTCCATCATCTTTTGAAATAAAAACATCCATTGGTTTTTCTGTTCTATAAAGAATAAGGGCATATCCACTTTTGAAAGCAACAAATCGGCAATCTTTGAATGTTTCTCTTTTCTTTACTCTTGTTATATTCTTCTTTATTATTCCTGAATTATTTCCCAGATACATTTCAAATCTCAAATATCTATAATTTGGATATTCTTTAATTTTTTTCTGGTCAAATGTAAAAAGATTTATTATTAAGTCATCAATCTCTTCCGCATTTTTTCCAGTATTTTTTATCTTTATTTCTGTTTTGAAAGTAAAAGAATTAGATGGGATAGATAAAATTTTTTCAAAATAAAGATTTTCTCTTGAAGTTGTTGATAAAGAAACAATATTCTCTTCCTTTTTAATATTCCATAACTTTTCAATTAAGTCATCCTTTCCTTTTTGAAAAAGAAGGAAAGAGAAATTATTTTTAATTATTGGAAAGAATTTTTCATTTTTTCTTTTATACTTTTTAAGTCCAATGGAATCAATAAATCCACCTTTTTCGTTTATTCCAAGAATGAAATTTTGATTTTCATAAACAGAAAGTTTCTTTTCAATTTTTTCCAGTTCACCTAATAAATTTTCTGTTTTTTGTGTCACAGGTTGCTCTATAGGTTTCTCTTCTTTTTCTTCTGTTATCTGTTCCTGTTGCTTAATATTTCTTGAAGGAATATTTTTTGAACTATATTTCCCAAAAGCAATTATTATAATAATTGAAATTGTAAAAGCAATTATTAATCTTATTTCTTCTTTCATTTTATCCATTTCTCCACAGGGTCATAACCACCTTCATTAAAAGGATGGCATCTTAAAATTCTTCTTATACCTATTATTATTCCTTTCCAACCACACTTTTCAATTGCCTGTTTTGTAAATTCAGAACAGGAAGGATAAAACCTGCAATGTTTCCCGAAAAGTGGTGAAACAAAATTTTGATACATATTTATCAGAAAAATTAAAAATTTTCTCATTTTACTAATTTTACCATCCTTTCTATTTCTTTCTCAATTTCTTCTCTTTTACAGTTTAAAGAAGGCGGTTTCAAAACAAAAATAAAATCACCCTTTTTAAAATTTTTTCTCCATAGTTCTCTTATTACTCTTTTTACATAATTTCTTTTTACCGGTTTTCCTATTTTGGAAGAAGCAATAAAGCCAATTTTATAATAATCACTTTCTCTGTAATAGATGTTAAATAAATTTCCTTTTACTCTTCTGCCTGCTTTAATAATTTCAGATATACTTTTTCTCATACAGGAGTTAGTCTTTTTCTTCCCTTCTGTCTTCTTCTATTTATTATTTTCCTTCCACTTTTTTTTCTCATCCTTACAAGAAATCCCATCTTTCTTTTTTTCTTTAATTTATGAGGTCTATAAGTTATAGACATTTTTCTCCTCCCGTAAAGTAAATATTTTACACAAAAGCAGATAAAATATCAACAGTTGAACAAACCAAACCCTGTTTGGTCTAATTCATCTAATAAATTTTATTTTTCAAGTTTTTTAATTTCCTCAAGGAAATTATAATCGGTGAGGTCAAGATTGATTGGTGTGATTGAAATAAAACCATCTTTTATTGCTTCAACATCACTCCCTTTTTCCCCCTTTATTTTAAAAATTCCTTTAAGCCAGAAGTATGGTATTCCTCTTGGGTCTGTTCTTTTTTCGTATTCTTCTTTAAACCTTGATTTACTCTGATAAGTTGTTTTAATTCCCTTAATTTTTTCAAATGGAATATTTGGAATATTGACATTTAAAATTGTATCTTCAGGTAATTTTATCTTCATCAGGTGTTTCCATATTTTTTTAATAATTTTTTCAACAGAATTAAAATCAAAATTTTTATAGTCAGCAATTGAAATAGCAATTGAAGGTATACCAAGAATTGCTCCCTCTGCTGCAGCAGCAACAGTTCCTGAATAAAGGATATCCATTCCAAGATTTGGACCGAGATTAATTCCAGAAATGACAAAATCAGGATTTTTTTTAAGGATTTCTTTTACACCGATTTTCACACAATCAACAGGAGTTCCATTTACTACATAACACTGAGAATAAAAAAGAGCAATTTTCCTCATTCTGAGAGGGTTGAATAAATTTATAGCATGTGCAATTGCACTGCTTTCAATTTCTGGAACCACAATAATTTTTTCAACTGAAGATGGCAAACAATTTAAAAGAACTTTAAGCCCATCTGAAAAAATCCCATCATCATTTGTTATCAGCACTTTCATTTTTGGAATAAGTTTTCTCCTTATTAAGTGGAGCAGACCGGACTTGAACCGGCAACCTCCAGAGTGCGATTCTGGCGCTCTCCCATTGAGCTACTGCCCCTTTCTTATATTTTACTACAATATGGGTTTTTAAACTATTCAAGGACAAGATTATTTTATTCCCAGAGATTCAATTACTTTTTTTGTTTCTTTCAGTTTTTCCATAAGGTCAATCGGTTCAACTTCAAGTTTTCTTGGCCTTACTGCCTTTTTCCAGTTATGTGGGGAGTTTATTCTGTATAATTCTTTAATCTCTCCAAATTTTTCCAGCCGTTTATAAATAAGGTACCATGCACAATCTTTATCCGGGTCAACCTCACATTTCCCATCTTCTCTTGTTCCACCGCATGGACCATTTAAGAGTCCTTTTGCACATTGAGTTAAAGGACATATTCCTGCTGTCTTCCCGAGTTCACATTCTCCACACCCCATACATTTCTCCATAAATTTTGAAGGACCTTCTCCAAAAAATCCAAGAGCATCATTTGAAGGATAAACTGGTTTAAAAATATTTTGTTCCTCTAAAAAATGTCTTACTGCCTGTAATCCATCTCCACAACTCATTCCAACAATTGCATCACAATTTTCTATCTCTTCAATGTGCTGTTTTAAAAATATTGAACTCATAGGAAGATAGCAACAGAAGACACCAAAAGGCAGAGGAATTTGGGCAAGAACTTCCTTACCTTCTTTTTCCAGAATTTCTGTCATTTCTTTTACCTGCTCTTTTCCTCCAGTGTGGAAAATAGTAGCACATCCACCGCATCCAATTATTACAATTTTTTTCCTTTTCTCAAGATATCCCAGAACCTCTTCTAATGGCTTTTTCACCTGCCCCATCATTTTATGCCTCCTTTTTCCAATTAATACTTTATAAGAAAATTATAAGATAAAAATCTTTTAAATCAAAACTTAATTTTTCATTGTAAAACTTCAATTTTCAAGGTATTGCCTGTGGTTATAATAGATATTTTTCCATCTTTCTGTTTTGAAATAAAGAATTATAGAAATTGCCATAAGAACATCTGTTATTGCTATTGATAACCATACACCATTTATCCCGTAAGGTGTTTTTATTGCAAGAAAATAAGATAGTATAATTCTTAAGAAAAATGTATAAAGTCCAACAAAGATAGTTGGGAAAGCAGTATCTCCTGCTCCAGTTAGTGACCTGTTCGTTAAAATTGAAGTGGCAAGAAACGGAAAAGAAACCGCCTGAAATCTTAAAAAATTTGAAGTTATTCTAATAATTTCAGCATCTTTTGTAAATATTCCTGTTATAAAAGGAGCAAAAAGCAGGAGAGAAAGTTCAAATGGCAAAATGATAAGTTGGCATATTTTAAGTGATTCAAACAGTGTCATTTTTGCTTTTTCTTCGTTTTTTGCTCCCATATTCTGTCCAACAAGAACTCCTGATGCATTTGAAAATCCAAATATTATTGTCATCAAAACCATTCTCAATCTTGAACCAATTCCATAAGATGCAATTCCTACTGCCCCAAAGACAGATACTATTTTAGTAAGAAAAAGCAAGGAAAGGTTTCTAAGAAAAAACTGAAAGGAAGTAAAAAAACCAATCTTTAAAATTCTATTGATAAATTTTGGAAGGATTTTAAAGTAGTGGAAACTTAATTTTAAATAATAACTTTTTTTAGAAAGGATACTAATTGTTAAAACGAGCCCGACGAATCTGCTTATTACTGTAGCAATTGCTGAACCAGTCACTCCAAGTTCTGGAAAAAATGAAATTCCGAAAATAAAAAAAGGGTCAAGTGCAACATTAAGTAAATTTGAAATAAGAAGGATTTTAAGAGGTGTCTTTGCATCTCCTGCTCCTCTCAATGCCTGATTTAAGGAAATAAAAATAAATATTACACCTGAAAATAAAAAACTCACTCTTAAATAATCATTTCCTTTTTTAACAACATCTCCTTTTGCTCCAAAAAGTAAAAGAAGTTTTTCTGTAAAGAAAAGCCCTATTATGATTGAAAAAATCCACAGGATAAGAGAAAGGAAAATTGTTTGCCATATAACCATATTTGCATTTTCATCTTCCCTTTTTCCTTTAAAATGCGCAATTAGAGTAACAGTTCCGGTTGTGATACCTGATATACCTATTATTAGTATCCCAAGTATAAATCCAGATATTGAAAGAGCAGCAAGAGATGATGTCCCGAGTTTACCGACAAAAAACATATCAACAAGAGAAAAGGCATTTTGTAAAAAACCACTTAACATCATAGGAATAGCAAGAGTAAGAATTCCTTTTCTCACAGGTAATTCAAAAAGGTCCTTTTTCTTTTCCATTTAGAACTCTTGTTTTTATTAAAAAATATAAATTTTTTCATCCCTATTATATACCAGAAAAGAGAGGATTTCTAACCGCGGCGGTTAAAAAGGTTATTAATGAAAGAGTTGGTTTTGTTGGAAATCTCTATCCTTATGAGGAATTGAAAATTTTTGTTCATAACCTTTTATGTATTGTGGCTGCTGCCTGTTTGTGTTATAATCAAAGAATGATAAAGAGGCGGTCCAACTTAAAAAAATTATTGAAGAGAAGGGGTTGGAGTTTGTGTTAAAAAATATTTCAAAAATAGATAATGTAAGAATAATAAACAAAATTCTGGAATGTTATAAAAGGATGAAAAATGAAAGCGGCTCTTTTAAAGAATATAGAAAACCTTGAAATTGTTGATATAGAAAAACCATCGGCAAAAGAAAATGAAATTGTTATAAAAGTAATGGTATGTGCTATTTGTGGAACAGATATAAAAGTTTATCATCATGGACACAGATTAATTGTTTTTCCAAGAATTACAGGACATGAAGTAAGTGGAATAGTTGTTGAAAAAGGGAAAAATGTAAAAGAATTTAAGGAAGGAGATAGAGTAGTAGTTGCTCCTGCTATTCCCTGTGGAAAATGCTGGTATTGTAAGAAAGGATACCAGACAATGTGTGATAATTTAAAGGCGATTGGATACCACTATGATGGGGGTTTTGCTGAATATATGAAAATTCCAGAAGATGCTGTTTTAAACGGATGTGTAAATAAAATACCTGATAATTTGGGTTTTGAAGAAGCAGCAATTGCTGAACCACTTGCCTGTGTTATAAATGGACAGATTTTAAGCAAGGTTGAAATAGGAGATACTGTTGTTGTTATTGGAGCAGGACCTATTGGGTGTTTCCATTCAGAATTATCTAAAATAAATGGAGCAACAAAAGTTATACTTGGAGATATTTCTTCTGAAAGATTAAAGATGGCTGAATTTACTGGGGCTATTACTGTTGATATGAGCAAAGAGGATATTAAAAAAGTGGTTGAAGAACTGACAGATGGAAGGATGGCTGATAAAGTTATAGTTGCTGCTGGTTCTGGTAAAGCACAGGAAGTGGCTGTTGAACTTGTTGCAAAAAGGGGGTCGGTAAATTTCTTTGGTGGATTGCCAAAAGAAAGCCCTTTTATAAATTTAAATAGCAATCTTCTGCATTATAGAGAATTTTTTATAACAGGGACTCATGGTTCTTCTCCTGTTCATAATAAAATAGCAATATCTCTTCTTTCTGAGAAAAGAATAGATGGGAAAAAATATATAACTCATAAATTCCCTCTTGAAAAAATTAAAGAAGGACTTAAAACAGTTGAAGAAAAAAAAGGATTGAAAGTTATTATAGTAATGGAGGAATAAGTGGGAAAACTTGATAAGCAACTTGCATTAAAACTTTTAAAACAGATGATGGAAATAAGAAAATTTGAAGATAAGGTAATGGAGTTGCTTGCTAAAAACATTGCAGAAGGTGGTTCACATCTTTATGCAGGTATGGAAGCAACAGGAGTTGGAGCAATTTCTGTTTTAAGAGAGGATGATTATATTACGAGTACACACAGAGGACATGGTCATGCAATTGCGAAAGATGGTGATTTAAAAACACTTATGGCTGAAATTCTTGGGAAGAGAACAGGTGTCTGTAAAGGAAAAGGTGGTTCTCTTCATCTTGCTGACCTTTCAAAAGGGAATCTTGGAGCAAATGGAATTGTTGGCGGTGGAATTGGTATAGCAACAGGTGCAGGTCTTTCAATTAAAATGCAGAAACAGGATAAAGTAGTTATATGCTTTTTTGGAGATGGAGCAACAAATAATGGGATATTTTTTGAGTGTTTAAATATGGCGTCTCTCTGGAAACTACCTGTAATATATCTATGTGAGAATAATAAATATGGTATGAGTGTTTCAGTTGAAAGAGCATCTTCTGTTAAAGATTTAACAAAAAAAGCACTTGCTTTTGGGATACCTTCTGAAAGTGTTGATGGACAGGATGTTCTTGCAGTTAGGGAAGTGGTTGGCAAATGGGTTGAAAACGCAAGAAAAGGGAATGGACCTGCTTTTATCGTTTCAAACACTTATAGATATTATGGACACAGTAGAAGCGACCCAAGAGTTTACAGAACAAGAGAAGAGGAAAAATTCTGGAGAGAAAGAGACCCAATTTTGATTTTTTCCAGTAAGATGAAGGAAATGGGAATTTTAACAGAAGAGGAAATAAAAGAAATTGATGAATTAACGGATAAAGAAATTGAAGAAGCAACTGAATATGCAATTAACAGTCCTGACCCTGAACCAGAAGAACTTTATACTGATTTATATGCTTAAAAGGAGTGAAATGAGAGAGATAACTTACAGACAGGCGTTAAATGAGGCGATTGATGAAGAGATGCAAAGAGATGAGAAAGTTTTTATTTTCGGTGAAGATGTTGCAATTTATGGAGGAGTGTATGGAGTAACTGCGGGATTATGGAAAAAATATGGAGACGAAAGAGTTATGGATACACCAATTTCAGAAAATGCAATTGTCGGAACTGCTCTTGGTGCTGCTTTAACAGGAATGAGGCCTGTTGCTGAGATTATGTATATTGATTTTATCGGGCTTTGTATGGACCAGTTAAACAATCAGGTTGCAAAGATAAGGTATATGTTTGGTGGAAAATGTAAAGTTCCTTTAACAATAAGAACAGAAGGTGGAGCAGGAAGAACTCTTGGGGCTCATCATTCTCAATCTCTTGAAAGCTGGCTTATTCATATTCCTGGAATTAAAGTTGTTATGCCATCAATCCCTTATGATGCAAAAGGGCTTTTAAAATCAGCAATAAGAGAGGATAACCCAATTGTTTTTATTGAACACAAAATGCTTTATAATATAAAAGGACCTGTTCCTGAAGAAGAATATACTTTACCTATAGGTATTGCTGATGTCAAAAAAGAAGGTAAAGATGTAACAATATTAACTTATTCTCGTA
The DNA here is from genome assembly GCA_964599135.1 of uncultured bacterium. Taxonomy (GTDB): domain Bacteria; phylum Ratteibacteria; class UBA8468; order B48-G9; family JAFGKM01; genus JAGGVW01. Next base: position 4,296 of record CAZRDZ010000005.1, on the reverse strand, counting down.
TGACATTATTTTCACTCAAGGCGGCAGAAGAACTGGAGAAAGAAGGGATAAGTGTTGAAGTTGTTGATTTAAGAACACTTTTTCCAATGGATATAGAAACAATGGTTAATTCAGTGAAAAAAACAAATAGAGTTGTTATTGTTGAAGAGGACTGTAAGACAGGCGGAACTGGAGCAGAAATTGGAATGAAAGTTATTGAAAATGCTTTTGATTATCTTGACGCTCCAATTATAAGAGTTGCAGGAGCAGATGTTCCAATGCCAAAAAGTCGAGTTCTTGAG
>CAZRDZ010000005.1:0-3915 GCA_964599135.1 uncultured bacterium | reverse complement strand
AATGCCAAAAAGTCGAGTTCTTGAGAAACTTGCAATCCCTGATGTTGAAAGAATTAAGGCAGGGGTAAAAGAGGTTCTGAAATGATAAAAGAAATTATAATGCCAAAACTTGGTGAAACAATGGAAGAAGGGTATCTTGTTTCCTGGAAAAAAGAAGAAGGGGAGAAAGTGGAAAAAGGAGAAGTTCTTTTTGAGGTGATGAGCGATAAAACAAATTTTGAAGTTGAATCCCCACACTCTGGATATTTGAGAAAAAAACTTTTTCAGCCATCTGATGAGCCAATACCTGTAACAACTGTAATTGGTTATATAAGTGATACTCCTGATGAACCATTACCTGAAGAAGAAAAAGAAGAAGTGGAAGGAAAAAGAATAAAAGCAACTCCTCTTGCAAGAAAACTTGCAAAAGAGAGAAACATTGATTTGAAAAAAGTGAAAGGGACAGGACCTGGTGGAAGGATTGAAAAAAAGGATGTTGAGAATTATATAGAAAGTTGTGAAGAAGTTGGAGGTGGAGAAGGATATGAAGTTATAAAGTGGAGTCCTATGAGAAAGGTTATAGCAAAGAGATTAACCGAAAGCAAAAGAGATATTCCCCATTATTACTTTGAAGGGGAATTTATTATGGACCAGGTTGTTCTTCTAAAAGAAATTAAAAAGGAAGAAGGGAAGAATTTTTCCTATACTGATTTTTTAATATTTTTTGCAGGGAAAGCGATAGAGAAATATCCAGTGATAAATGCTGCTGTGGTAAAAGATGAGATAAGAGTTTATAAATCAATTGATATAGGTGTTGCTGTTGCTATTGAAGATGGACTTGTTGTTCCTGCAATAAAAAATGTAAATAAAAAAACAATTGAAGAAATATCAGAAGAAAGAAAAAATATTGTTAAAAAAGCAAGAGAAGGGAAGTTGAGTAAAGAAGATACAGAAGGAGCAAGGTTTGTTATTTCAAATCTTGGTATGTATGGAGTTGATAATTTCCAGCCAATAATAAATCCTCCAGGAGTTGCCATTATGGGAGTTGGGAAAATGGTAAAAAAGGCAGTTGTTATAAATAATGAAATACAAATAAGAACAGTTATGAATATTTCTTTCTCTTTTGACCACAGAATAATTGATGGGAGTTATGCAGGTCTTTTCTACAGTTATTTTAAAAAAATAGTGGAAAACCCAGGTCTTTTAATTTTATAAAATGTTAAAAAGAATTAAGGAAGATATAAGAACTGTTTTTGAAAGAGACCCAGCAGCAAGAAATGTATTTGAAGTTATAACAAGTTATCCTGGGCTCCATGCTATATGGTGTCATCGAGTTGCTCATTTTTTATGGGAAAAAGGGTGTAAAACACTTGCAAGAATTATTTCTCATATTAGCAGGTTTTTCACTCAAATTGAAATTCATCCAGGAGCAAAAATAGGAAGAAGGTTTTTTATTGACCATGGAGGTGGAGTTGTTATAGGAGAAACATCTGAAATTGGAAATGATGTTCTGCTTTACCAGGGTGTTGTTCTTGGAGGAACAACTCATGAAAAAAGAAAAAGACATCCCACAATTGGAAATAATGTTGTTATAGGTGCAGGGGCTATTGTTCTTGGTCCGATTAAAGTTGGTGATGGTGCAAAAATAGGGGCAGGTTCTGTTGTTATTAAAGATGTTCCATCTGATTCAACAGTAGTGGGAATACCAGGGAGGGTTGTAAAAGAGAAGAAAAAGAGAAAAATTGACCTTGACCACGATAAATTACCTGACCCTGTTGCTGAAGCATTAAAGGTAGTTCTGGAAGAAATTGAGAAACTTGAAGAAAGAGTTATGAAACTTGAAAGTTTAGAAGGATTGAAATCAAAAATAGATGAATATTTTACAGTAAAAAAAGAAGAATTGAGTGAGATATTTTCAAAAATTAAGAAAGAAAAAAATGAGAAAGATTAAATTTTTAGTTCTGATTTTTATTCTGGCATCGTTTGGGTATGGTGAAGTGATAAAGGTTTATCATACAGTTAAAAAAGGAGAAACTCTTATAGCGATTGCAAAAGAATATGGGACAAGTGTAAGTGAAATAAAAAGGTTGAATAATTTAAGGTCAAATTTAATAATAGCAGGAGAGAAACTTGTTGTAAAGAAAATTGTAAGAAAGAAACGAAAGGACAGTTCTAATTCAAAAAAATATTCAAAGAATAATAGCACCTCTGCTGTGTGGGGTTATGAGACGATTTATTATAGAGTTAGAAAGGGGGATTCTCTCTGGAAAATCAGTAAAAAATATGGGGTTTCAATTTCTTCTATAAAAAAATTAAATAGATTAAAAAGTAGCAGGATAAAACCCGGGATGAGATTGAAGATAAAGGTTCCAAGAAAAGTTCCAAAAGTTGATAAAATCAAGCCCATAATAGGAACAGGGCAGAAAATTTTCTACAAGGTGAAAAAAGGAGATACTCTTGAAAATGTAGCAAAAAAGTTTGGTATTACACCAGAGGAAATAAAAAAATATAATCTTCTTGGTGAAGAGGACTTTAAAGTTGGTCAGATTATAATTATTCCTGAAAAGAAAAAATTATCTGATAGTGAGGGACAGGAGACACAGATTGAAAATGGGAAATTTAGCAGAGCAGAAATTATTAACAATGCTTTTTCTTATCTTAATATGCCTTATAAACTTGGAGGAAATGGGAAAAAATATATTGATTGTTCAACCCTTACCCGTCTTGTTTATGATAAAATAGGCATAGAATTACCAAAGACCTCCTATTACCAGTTTAAAGAAGGAAAAAAAGTATCTTTAAGTGAGGCGCTACCAGGAGACCTTGTATTTTTTAAAAGAGGAAGATATGTTGGACATGTTGGAATTTATATAGGTAATAATCTTTTCATTCATGCAAGTAATAAAAATGGTAGAGTTACTATTAGTTCACTTGATAGTCCGTATTTTAAAAAGCATTTCGTATGTGTGAAAAGGTATATTCCCTGTTTTGATAATGTTATTGCAAGAAGGATAAAAAATGATGTCAAGGAATAGTGGTTGTAGATGTGGAGAATTTATATGGAATGGGTTAAAAACAGTTATAATTGAAAATGATATTTTACGGATTGAAATTCTTGCAGGTAAAGGAACAGATATAGTTGAATTTTTGTATAAACCAGAGGATATTGATTTTATGTGGAGAAGTCCAATACCTTTTCATAATCCATATCTTTTTCCTATAACAAAAGAAAGTAAACATGGAAATTTCCTTGACTATTACCCGGGAGGATGGCAGGAAATTTTTCCAAATGGAGGGACTCCCTGTGAATATAAAGGAGCAGTTCTTGGTTTACATGGGGAAGTTGCTCTTCTTCCCTGGGATTATAAAATTCTTGAAGATACCTCTGAAAAAGTTTCAGTTCTTTTTTCTGTAAGAACATACAGAACTCCATTTGAACTTGAAAAGATTATAACTATTGAGAAAGGAAATGGATATATTGAAATAGAAGAAAAAGTCAAGAATACAGGAGGCCAGAATATGGATTTTATGTGGGGGCATCATCCTGCTTTTGGCAAACCATTTCTTTCTTCTGATTGTTTTATAAAACTTTCAAACTGCAAAATAAAAGTTATTCCAGGTGATGGCAAATCGCTAACAAATTTGAAACAAACAGAAGGAATATGGCCTTATGTTGAAGGAATTGATGGAAATAAAGTTGATATAAGCAGAGTTCCTTCTGAAAAAGATAATGTTTCAGATGTAATATTTCTGACTGATTTAAAAGAGGGTAAATATGAAATTATAAATGAGAAAAAGAAAATTGGATTCTTCTTTGAATTTCCACTTTCTGTTTTTAGATGTCTGTGGTTCTGGAGGATAGCCGGTGGTAGTTATGATTATCCCTGGTATGGAAGAAATTATAATGTTGCTCTTGAACCATTTTCAAGTTTACCA
>CAZRDZ010000004.1:11959-19837 GCA_964599135.1 uncultured bacterium | reverse complement strand
TTTCAATTTTTTTCAATATTTCAATTGCATTTTATGCATATATTAGAAATAGAGAAAGAAGAGCAAATTTACTTTTTGGTATATTCTGTTTAAACCTTGCCTTGTGGTCGCTTGTAGTAATATTTATTTTGTATTCAAAAGATTTTTCAACAGCAGAGTTTTGGATAAGAGTTGCTTTTTTAGTAGGATCTTTTTTACCCCCCAACTTTTACCTTTTTCAGAAGAAACTGGGTTCTTTTGATCCACCTATCACTAAAAAAGATATATTAAAAGTCAGGATTTTTTATTTAATTTCAATCATATTGAGTATTTTATGTTTCAGTAAACTATTTCTTACGAAAGTTGAATATTATGGATGGAAAGAAAATCCTTATTATACTGCACCTGAAGCAAAATATGGTCCCCTCTTTCCTTTCTATATTATCACGGTTCTTTATATAATGTCCCTAAGCTTATATGAAATGAAGAAAAAACAGGATAAAAGTGAAGGAATATTTAAAACAGAGATTCAATATGTCTTTTTTGCGGTTCTGGTTGGAACTATATATGTGGCTTTTACAAATCTCTTTGCTCCTTATTTATGGAAAACGACACTTATAAGTCAGTTTGCGCCATTTTCTTCAACTCTTATGATTTCCATTATTGGCTATGGTATTGCAAAATATAGAATTTTAAGTTTAAAGGATTTTATTGAAAGAACCTGGATTTATTTTTTAACTTTTCTTGCAATTGGTTGTATTTATTTTTCTTTCTGGTTTCTTTTTCTTTCTATTTTTAGATTTATTTCTCCACTTGCTTCCTCAATTTCTGCTCTTTTTTCTGCTTTCTTTTCAGTACTTCTGTTTGTTCCTGTTGAAAACCTCATAAGAGAAAAAATTGTATCTTCTAAATCAAGTAGTAAACTGATGGAGAAAACTGAAACAGAGTTTTTTTATAGTTTAACAAGAGTTACTTCTTTTAAAGAGTTGGAAGATGTGCTTTCTATTTTTATTGAGGATTTTCTACAGGTTGAGGGAGTTAAAGTTTTTATAAAAAGGGATGACATCTTTGTAAATATATTTGATGAAAATGAAAAAGTTTTTAAAAATAGTCGTATAAAAAATCTATTAAATAAGAATGATATTGTTCTCATTGACCATTTAAAAAGGGAACCTGTTTATAAAGAAGTTGTTAAAGAAATTGAGAAATTGAAGTTATTTTTAATCATCCCTTTGTATTTCAGAGAGCAAGTTATTGGATTTTGGGGGTGTGGGAGAAAAAAAAGTGGAGAGGCATATTTTTCAAATGAAATAAACTTTTTAGAACATATTTCAAGACATCTTATTGGAAAAATTGAAAGTTTAAATTTGAGCGCAGAACTGGTTGAGACAAAAATATATCAGGAAACAATACTTGAAAATTTAACAGATGGAATTATTTGTATGAATGAAGAAGGGAAAATTACTATTTGTAATAAAGAAGCAACAGAGATTTTAAAGAAAAATAAGAAGGAAATAATTGGTAATGACTGCTCAACTTTACCTTCACTTTTAAGAGAGAAATTTGATGTCCTTAAAGATGGCAAAAATGTGAGAGATGAAGAAATTGTTATTGTAGATGAGGGAAAGAAAAGAGTTTTTTCCATTACAGGTTCTATTTTTGTAACAGAAGAAAATAAGAAAAATTATTTATTAAGAATTTCAGATATAACTTTGATTAAGCAACTTGAAGAGGAAGTGAGAAGGGCAGAAAAACTTGCCTCTCTTGGAGTTATGGCAGCAGGACTTGCTCATGAATTAAAAAATCCCCTTGTTTCAATAAGAACTTTTTCACAACTTCTCCCAACTAAATTTGATGACCCTGAATTCAGAGAAAAATTTTCTCAGGTGATTATGGAAGAAACGGACAGAATAAATTCTTTAATTGAGCAGGTTTTACAGTTTTCAAAACCACAGATTGGAGAGATAAAAGAAATTAATATTGTTGAAATTTTGAGAAGCACGATTTTGATGGTGAAACAGAGTAGTAAAAAAAATGTTGAATTTTTTGAAAATTATTTTGATAAAGAAGTGAAAATTATGGGAGACCCTGATAAAATAAAACAGGTTTTTCTTAATGTCTTAATAAATGCTTTAGATGCTGTGGAAGATGAGGGGAGAATTGATATAAATTTTGAGAAAGAAAATAATTGGTTGAAGATAAGTATAAAAGATAATGGATGTGGAATAAAAGAAGAGTATTTAAGTAAAGTTTTTGACCCATTTTTTACAACAAAAGAAAATGGGACAGGTCTTGGGCTTTCCATTGTTGCAAGAATAGTTGATGAATTGAAAGGGAGAATAAGAATTTCAAGTGAAGAAGGAAAAGGAACTGAAGTTATGTTATACTTTAAAATGGTAAATGGTGATAAAAAATGAATTATGCAATTGTTGCTTCAAGTGATAATTCAGTAGTTTATTCCATAAGTGTGATATTGAAAGAAGGTTTTATTGTTGAAGATGTTAATGATTTTGAAAAATTGCTTGAAGTTTTCTATAGGAGAAAACCTTCTGTAGTTATTATTGACCTTCCTTTTGATGAAAAAGACCCTATTGAAATACTTGAAAGTATAAAAAAAATAAGTTCAGTAGTTCCAGTTATTTTTCTGTTTCCCTCTTTTAATAATAAGGCAAAAGAATGTCTTGAAAAAGGTGCTTATGATATTTTAGAAAAACCATTCAATCCCGATATATTACTCCATAAGATAAATCAAATTTTAGAAAGAGAAAAAATCCTGTCCGAAAGAGAAATTGAGAATGAGAAAAAAGATCACAGGGAGAAAAATGGGGATAAAAGTAATTCTGGCGAAAGTTCTCTTTTTCAACATCTTTTTGAAATTATTGCAGATAAATTTCCCAGGATAGAAATTCTTGCTGATGAAATTTTAAAGGCCTTGAGGGAAAATTTCTATCTTACAACTCAAACATTATTTTTATTTTCAAAAAGTAAATTTTTACCTTTTGCTACCATAGGAATTGAAAAAAATCTTATTAAAAAAATAAAACTTGATATGAAAAGTGCAGTTGTAAAATATCTTCTTTCAACAAAAAGTATAGTTGACATTTCTGAAAGAAGTGTCCCTGTAGAAGTAAAGAATTTTGTTAAGATTTTAAATGGGAAACTCCTTTTTCCTCTTTTTGATTTTTCAGGTAAACTTTTTGGCTTTTTCGTAGCCGGGGATAAAGTTGATGGAAGTTCGCTTTCTCCATCTGAAATCAGAAGTTTATATTTCCTTTTTGATTATATAACTCCTATTTTTGAAAACATATTTTTTTATAATGAAATGGAAGAGCAAAAGAGTTTTCAGGAAAGTATACTTCAAAATATTCCTGCAGGAGTTATTGGTATAAACAGAGAAGGTGCAATTTTTATTCTAAATTCTTATGCTGAAAAAATTATTGGAGTCAAAGAGAAGAATTTAAAAGGAGAGAAAATAGAAAAACTGGGTTCTCAGATGGCTGATTATTTAAGAAGAACTTTGGAATTGGAAAAAAATTTTGAAAGGGAAGAATTTAATTTTATCCCCAACAAGAAAATAATTGGTCTTAGCACAAACTGTTTAAAGAATGAAAAAGGAGAAGTAATAGGAGCAGTTGCGATATTTCAGGATTTAACATTCATAAAAGAAATGAAGGAAAAAGAAAAAGAAATGGAAAGGAGTAAATACTGGGCTTCTCTTGCTTCAAGATTATCTCACGAGTTAAAAAATCCCCTCGTTGCAATAAACACTTTTGTTCAATTACTTCCTGAAAAATATGATGAGGAAGAATTCAGAACAAAATTTTCAAAAGTTGTTATTAAAGAAGTTGCAAGATTAAATGAAGTTGTAAGAAAAATTAATGCACTTGCTGATAGAATGGAATTAAATTACAAAGATATGAATATTTTAAAGTTTTTAAAAGAAATTACAGCAGTATCTTTCAAAGGAGATTTGAAAATCAATGGAGATGATGTTTATGTAAAGATAGATCCTGATAAATTCAAAGAAGCAATTAGTTACCTTTTTGAACTTATAAAAGAGGATACAGAGGAAGGAGGAAAAGTTGAAATTGATGTGAGAAAGGAAAAAAGTGGAGTGAAAATTTCAATAATTGAAAATGGAAAGAAAATAAACTTTGGGAAAAAAGAAGAAATATTCTCCCCCTTTAACTCCTATTTAAAATCAACATATTCAATAGGTATTATGCTTACAAAAAAAATTATAGAGGCACATAAAGGGATTTTAAAAGTTGATGTTATACCAGAAGGGAAGGTTTTCAGAATAAACCTTTTTAATGAAAACTCTGATAAAAATGAAAAAAATACTTATAGTTGATGATGAACATGGAGTTAGAGAATCACTTAAGTTTTCATTGAAGGATATGTATACTCTTGATTTTGCTTCAACAGGAAAAGAAGCAGTTGAAAAAGTTGAGAAAAACATTCCAGACCTTGTCATTCTTGATATAATTCTTCCTGATAGGGATGGGATAGATGTTTTAAAAGAAATTAAAAATATAGACGAAAATATTCCTGTAATAATGTTAACTGCTATCTCTCGAGTAAAAGTAGCAGTAGAAGCAATGAAAGCAGGAGCAGTTGATTATTTAACTAAACCATTTGATATAGAAGAGTTGATTATAGTAATAAAGAATATTTTTAAAGCAGAAAAACTTAAAGGTCAGATTTCTATATTAAGAAAAGAGATAGAAAGAGAATATCCTGTTGATAATATTATTTTCAGAAGTAGTAAAATGAAAAAGGTCTTAAATCTTGCTGATAAAGTTATTGAAACAAATTCTCCAGTTTTGATTACAGGTCCGACAGGCGTTGGGAAAGAATTAATAGCAAGATATATACATAAAAAAAGCAAGAGGAAAAATGAACCATTCATTCCCATCCATTGTGCTGGTATTCCAGAATCATTATTTGAAAGTGAGTTGTTCGGGTATGAAAAAGGTGCTTTTACAGACGCTTCTAAAAGTAAAAAAGGTAAAATTGAAATTGCAGGGAATGGAACAATTTTTTTTGATGAAGTGGGCGAGATTCCTTTATCCTTTCAAATTAAAATCTTAAGATTTTTGCAGGATAAAAAATTTTCTCCTCTTGGAAGCAATGAGGTTAAAGAAAGTGAGGCACGGCTTATTTTTGCTACCTCAAAAAATTTACTTACTGAAATAGAAAAAGGGAAATTCAGAGAAGACCTCTATTATAGAATCAATGTCATTCCAATTTATATCCCACCATTAAAGGAAAGAAAAGAGGATATAATCCCTCTTATTAATTTTTATTTTTCTTCCTATAAGGAAATAATTAACTCAAAAACAAATTCATTTTCTCCAGAAGCACTTAAGTTGCTTCAGAATTATAACTGGCCTGGAAATGTAAGAGAAGTAAAAAACTTTATTGAAAGAATTTTGGTTTTAAAAGGAAATAAGGTTATAATAAATATAGAAGATTTACCCCAGGAAATTAAGGGATATGAAATTGAAGATATTCCATATAGAGAGAAAATTGCAAGATATGAAAAAGAATTGATATTAAATGCACTTGAAAAGGCAGGATGGAATCAGACAAAAGCAGCAAAAATTTTGAAGACAACAAGAAGAATTTTAAAATACAGAATAGAAAAACTCGAGATTAAAAAGAGGGAAAAATGAATAAAAAAATATTGTTAGTTGATGATGACAAAAATATAAGAATGTTATGCAGAGATTTACTTGAAAGGGAGGATTTTATTGTTGAAGAAACAGATAATGGTTTTGATGCAATCAGTAAAATTGAAAAGGAGAAATATGACCTTGTTTTACTTGATTTACAGATGACAAAAATTGATGGATTTGAGGTTATAAAAAAAGTTAGAGAATTTAATGATACCTTACCAATTATTATTATTACCGGGTATGCAACAATTGAGAATGCTGTAAAGGCAATGAAAACAGGAGCAAATGATTTCGTTGTTAAACCATTTGATATACATCAATTTCTCAATGCTGTAAAAAGAAATATTGAATTTGGAAGTTTAACAGAAGAAGTGTCAAGATTGAGGATGATTGAAACGCTCCTTGAATTAAATAAAAATATTGTTTCCTTAACAGATATGGAAACACTCCTTGAAAAAATTTCAGACCTCTTGTTAAAATTATTCTATTCAGAGAGAATTTCAATTTATTTACTTGATGAAAGCAGTAATCATTTTATTTTAAGAAAGCATAAATATAAAAAGAATTATACTAACAAACTTAGAATAAGTTATCCTTTAAAAGAAGTAAATAAAATTTTTGGGACAGAAACGACAAAAATAGAGAAAAAAATTGATAGAATTTTAATATCTGTCAGGGTGAAAGGCAGAGAGAAAGAAATCGGGATTTTTGAAATAGAAATTCCTGAAAAAAGAGGGATAAAAGAAAATGAGATAAGATTTCTTAATTTGTTTGCAACACAGGTAGGAATTGGAATTGAAAATTCTTTTCTTTTAGAAAAAATCCATTCTTCTTATATCAATGCAATAAGAAGTTTAATAAATTCCCTTGAAGCAAAGGATGAATATACCAGAGGTCATTCTGAACAGGTTGCTTATTATGCAGTCCTTCTTGGTAAACGATTAGGATTAAGTGAAGAAGAAATTGAAATACTGAAAATATCTTCCTATTTGCATGACCTGGGAAAACTTGGTATAAGAGATGATATTCTTTTTAAAAAGGGACCTCTTTCACCTGAAGAAAGAAATGTCATAAAAAAGCATCCACTTATAACAGTAAACATTCTTCAGCCACTCAATCTGGATAATGAAGCAATTGAGGCGTGTTTATATCATCATGAAAGGGTTGATGGAAGAGGTTATCCAAATGGGATACCAGGAGAAAAAATTCCTCTGTATGCAAAGATTTTATCAATTGCAGATGCATATAGTGCTATGATTTCAAAGAGACCTTACAGAGATGCTCTAAGTAGAGAAGAAGCAATAAAAGAACTTATGAGAAATGCAGATACTCAGTTTGATAGAGAATTAGTGAATGTTTTTGTGGATGTGTTGAATAAAATGGAGGTGGGAGATGAAAGAGATAAAGATAGGTGAGGTGACGCATTATTTCAACAAAATTGGAGTTGCTGCTATCAAAATAATTTCGGGGCAGTTAAAAAAGGGGGATACGATACATATAAAAGGACATACAACAGATTTTACTGAAAAAATTGATTCAATGCAGGTAGAACATCAGCCAGTTGAAGTTGCAAATGCAGGTGATGAGATAGGAATAAAAGTTGATAATGTGGTAAGAGAAGGTGATGAAGTTTTTAAATTAATAGAACAGGAAAATTGAAGGAGAAATAGATGGTAAAGTTTTTAAATTTTTTCTCAAATGATATAGGTATTGACCTTGGCACAGCGAATACCTGTGTTTTTGTAAGAGGCAAAGGTGTTGTTTTGATGGAACCTTCTATTGTTGCTATGAATACAAACACCAAAGAAGTTGTTGCTGTCGGTGGAGAAGCAAAAAGAATGCTTGGTAAGACCCCTTCCAATATCATAGCAATGAAACCTATGAAAGATGGAGTGATTGCTGATTTTGAAGCATGTGAGGCAATGTTAAGATACTTCATAGCAAAAGTGAAGACACCAAAACATAGATTTGTTTTACCACCCAGGATTGTAGTTTCTGTTCCCTCAGGGATAACAAGTGTTGAGAGGAGAGCTGTTAAAGAAACCGCATTGAAAGCAGGAGCACGACTTGTAAGAATTGTTGAAGAACCAATGGCAGCAGCAATAGGAGTTGGATTACCTGTGGAGGAGCCATGTGGAAGTTTTGTTATAGATATAGGTGGTGGAACTACTGAAATGGCAGTTATTTCACTTGGAGGAATTGTTATTACAAAAAGTTT
>CAZRDZ010000004.1:0-11859 GCA_964599135.1 uncultured bacterium | reverse complement strand
GAACTACTGAAATGGCAGTTATTTCACTTGGAGGAATTGTTATTACAAAAAGTTTAAGAATTGCTGGAAATGAAATGGATGAGGCAATAATAGAATATTTGAAGAAAAAATATAACCTCCTGATTGGTGAAAGAACCGCTGAAGAAATTAAGATGAAAATTGGTTCTGCTTTTAAACTTGATGAGGAACTTGAAATGGAAGTTCATGGAAGAAGTTTAGTTGAAGGATTACCAAAACAGATTAAGGTAAATTCTGAAGAGATAAGAGAGGCATTACAGGATACATTAAATTTAATAATAAATGCTGTAAGAGATGTTCTTGAAGAAACACCTCCTGAACTTTCAAGTGATTTAATTGAAAGAGGAGTGGTAATCGCAGGTGGAGGTGCTCTTTTAAAAGGAATTGATAAACTTATTTCTCAGGAAACAAAACTTCCTGTAATTATTGCTGAAGACCCTCTTACTGCTGTTGTAAGAGGGACAGGAAAAATGCTTGAAGAAGAAAAATACTTTAAGCAATTTCCTGAATAAATTACTCAAAACCTGGTTTGTTTGACCAAACCGGGTTTGGTTCTAAGAAAAAGGAATACTGGAATAAAAATATGTTATGGCGCTTCAGGAAAGAAATAATTCTTTTTGTTTTTATTTATTTCTCATTTCTTATTAACAGGGTTTATCTCTCCAGAAATTTTTCTGAGAGTTATTCTTCAGGAGAAAAAAAAGTCATAAATTACTCAGAGATAATTGAAGAAAATAAAAGATTAAAAAGAATTCTTAAATTAAAAGAAGGGAATTATTTAAACAAATTTATTGTTGCAAAAGTTGTAAGTTTTATACCTTATATTTTCCCTGCAGAACTTATTGTTAACAGAGGTGGAAATGATAATGTTGAGAGTGGAATGGTTGTTATCACAAAGGATTTATTTCTTGTTGGAAAAGTGGAGAAAGTGGAAAAGAATGTCTCTTATGTTTCAACCATATTTAACGCAAAATCAAAAGTAAGTATTGTTGTTTCATCAACTGGAGAAGTTGGAATAGTTGAGGGAGGGACTACCCCATTTCTCCTTTTGAAATATATTTCATCTGACAGTAAAATTAAAATAGGAGATGAGATTATAACTTCTGGATACAGTGAGTTTTACCCTTCAGGTATAAAAGTTGGGAAAGTTGTAAAAATAGAGAAACAGAAAAATTCATTATTTTTAAAAATCTATATTAAGCCATACTGTATGTTTTCATATCTTAAAGAGGTCCTAATTGGAAAAGAAGAAAACAATAAGGATATTTGAAATTTTTCTTGTGGTAGTGGGAATTCAGACGATATTTTCAATTTATTTCTTTTATCATATTGTTCCCTGTTTTCTTTTAATTTTTCTTTTAAATCTTGTATGGGATGGAGAAAGTGAGATTTCTTTATTTCTTGCATTTATTTCAGGGATTATTTATGATACACTTGTTAAATCAATTCTCGGGTTAAGCAGTGCAATTTTTTTGATTATTGTTTATATTAATTCCTTTTACAGAGTGAGTTCTTTTTTTATCAGGAATTTATTGGTTTTTATTTTCAGTATGATTTATTTTATAATTTTACCATTGAAAGCAGGAGAGGGGTTTATGTGGACTAAAGAGGTAATTATAAAATATTCACTTATTTTCGCTTTTATGAATCTGGCAGTTGAATATTTAGTTTATGCAGGTAAGATATTGAAATGGAAGAGAAAAAACTTTTTTATAACATAGTTAAGATTTTAATTATAATTTTAATTGGAAGGAGTTTTTATCTTCAGGTTATAAAATATAATTATTATTCAAGTTTATCACTTAATAACTGCATAAGAACAATTGAAACAGGAACTCCACGAGGGAATATATATGATAGAAATGGCAAAATTCTTGCAAAAGATAGCCCTTCTCTCAACCTTGTATTTATTCCGTTTGACCTGAAAAACATAGAAAAAGAAGCAGAAATTTTATCAAAGATAATCTCTCTTGATAAAAAATATCTTTTTAGAAAACTTAAAAGGAAATACCCAAATCCTTATGACAGGATAGTTATAAAAAGAAACTTATCAGAAAAAGAAATATCTCTCATTGAAGAGAATATAAATAATTTACCAGGTATTTTCCCTCAGGAAGGGGTTGGCAGAAAATATCCTCTTGGAGAAAAAACATGCCATCTTATTGGATATCCTGGGGAGATTTCAAAGGAGGAGTTAGATTTACTGAAGGATAAAGGATATAAATCAGGAGATGTAATTGGAAAAGATGGGGTTGAAAAATATTATGACAGTATTTTAAGAGGAACTCCTGGTGGAATACAGGTGGAAGTAGATGCTCTTGGACATCATAGAAAAATTCTTGGTAAGAAAGCAGGAAAACCGGGGAATAGTTTAATTTTGACTGTTGATAGTATTATTCAAGAAATAGCATACAAACAACTTGGAGAAAGAAGTGGCTGTGTGGTAGCAATGAACCCTACAAGTGGAGAAATTCTTGCTCTTGTTAGCAAACCAGGTTTTGACCCCGAGAGAGTGGAAAGATATTTTAATGCTGAAAACCATCCTTTATTAAACAGAGTTATAAAAGGGCAATACCCACCTGGTTCAATTTTCAAAATTATAACTGAAATTTCTGCATTAGAGACAGGAGCGATTGAAGAATATGATAGGATTGAATGCACAGGAGAAATGGAAGTTGGCAATAGGATTTTTCATTGCTGGAAAGAAGAAGGACATGGATGGCTTGATATAAATCTTGCTTTGCCATTTTCCTGCAACATATTTTTTGGTGTTTGCGGGATGAGAGTTGGCGTTAAGAAAATGCTTGAATATGCGAGAGAATTCGGATTTGGAGAAAAAACAGGTATTGACTTACCAGGTGAGAAAAAAGGGTATCTACCAACAAGGTATGAAGTAGACCCTTTAAATCTTGCTATAGGGCAGGGACCTATTTTAACAACTCCAATTCAACTTTTATCTTTAATTTCAACAGTTGCCAATGGAGGAAATATCTGGAAACCATTTGTTGTCAAAAAAATTATTTCTCCAGATGGGAAGGTTGTTAAGGAAATATCCCCTGTCATAAAAAAAACAGTTTATATAAGTTCTGAAACGCTTGATATTTTAAAAAGAGGTTTAAGAAATGTTGTTCTTTTCGGCACAGGTCATCTTGCAAATGTTGAGGGGCTTGAAATAAGTGGTAAAACAGGAACTGCTCAGAGGGCAGGAGGAGAGAGTGAATTGCCAACATATGGGGCATTTGCCTGTTATGCTCCGGGTAAAAATCCACAAATTGCAATGGTTGTTTTTCTTGATAAGGGTTCTTCAGCAGAAGCAGCATTAATTGCAGGTAGAATATTAAAGGAGATTTTTATTCCTGAAAAAGGGAGGATAGAAGGAGATGAGAATTTTTAGATATTTAAAATCAAAATTTGATAGTTATTTTCTTTTAATTTTAACATATATTCTTATTTTTACTGGCTTACTCCTTCTTTATAGTGCTTCAAAAGGTGTTATTTCAAAAAGTGGTTTTTTTATAAAACAATGTATATGGGTGGTGGCTGGAACAGGGATTATATCTTTTCTAAAAGGTGTTAATTACAGAGAATTGAAAAGGAGTGCTGTCTTCCTTTACTTTATAATTTTATTCTTTCTTATGTTAGTTCTTTTAGTTGGTGGAAAGGGGGTTTCAAGATGGATAAAACTTGGATGGTTTAATTTCCAGCCATCTGAATTTGCTAAATTTGTTTTAATTGTAACTCTTGCATCATATTTATCAAATAAAAATGTAAGAAGATTTCCTGTTTTTGTTGGGAGTATGATAATAGTTGGTATTCCATTTTTTCTTGTTCTTATGCAACCAAATCTTGGAACTGCTTTTATATTTATATTTATATTTCTTGGTATTCTTTATCAGGCAGGTATGAGCAAAAAACAATTTTTTGCTTTATTCTTTTTCGTTTTACTTTTAAGCCCTATTTTGTGGTTTGGAATGAAGCCATATCAGAGGGAAAGAATACTAACATTTATAAATCCTGGAAGAGACCCTCTTGGTGCTGGTTACAATCTCTTACAATCAAAAATAACAATTGGTTCTGGGGGCTTTCTGGGAAAAGGATTTTTAAAAGGGACTCAGACAAAACTTGCCTTTCTTCCAGAGTATCATACTGATTTTATATTCTGTATTCTTGCTGAAGAGTTTGGATTCATAGGGGTAATTCTTTTACTATTTCTTTATTATCTATTTTTTAAGAAAATTGTGGAGATTATTTCTTTTACATCAGATAAATTTGGTCAACTTCTTGCATCCGGGATATTAACATTATTTCTTTCGCAGTTTGCAATAAATATAGGAATGACTATGGGACTTTTTCCTGTTGTTGGAATACCTCTCCCATTTATAAGTTATGGCGGTTCTTCCCTTCTTACATCGCTTATCTGTGTTATATTTTTAAAAAATATTCAGGATAGTTCAACAATTTTCTAAAATGGAAGAAGAAATAATGAAAATTTTGTCAGAGGTGAGAAATCCAGCAAGTTATTCAGGAAGAGAAATCAATGTGTATATCAAAAAATGGGAAAAAGAAAAAGTAAAAGTTGCAATTGCCTATCCTGATGTTTATTCTGTTGGTATGTCATCTCTTGGTTTTAGAATTTTATATGGGTTGTTGAACGAAAGAGATGATTGTATTTGTGAAAGATTTTTTGCTCCATTAGAGGATATGGAAGAAATTTTAAAAAAGAGGAATATCCCTCTTTTTACACTTGAAACAAAAACTCCTGTCAGAGATTTTGATATTGTCGGGTTCAGTATATCTTCTGAATTGAATTATACGAATGTTCTGAATCTTTTAAATTTATCTAAAATACCTGTTTTTTCCAGTGAAAGAAAAAATTGTCCTATTGTTATTGGCGGAGGAAATAGTGTTTTTAATCCATTTCCTCTTACTCCTTTCATAGATGTTTTTGTCATAGGAGAAGGGGAGGAGATAATATTGGAAATTATTGATGTATTTAAGGAATTAAGAGAAGAAAAAAGAGAGAAAATTTTAAAACAAATTTCAAAAATTGAAGGTGTTTTTGTTCCTTCTTTTCCAGAAGAAAAAATTAAAAAAAGAGTAGTTAGTGATTTTGAAAATTCTTTTTTTCCTGCAAGATACATTGTCCCTTTAACAGATATTATTCATGATAGAATTTCAGTTGAGATAATGAGGGGTTGTTATAAAAATTGTAAGTTTTGTCAGGCAGGTAGTTGCTGGAAGCCGGTAAGAAAAAGAAGTCCTGAAAAAATCCTTGAAATTTCAAAAGAAACATTTAAAAACACTGGTTATGAAGAAATATCTCTTCTTTCTTTTTCTGCTGGAGACCATCCTGATATTGAAAAAATAATTTCTTTACTTGTTTCAGAATTTAAAAATAAGAGAGTTTCAATTTCATTCCCTTCTTTAAGAATTGATACATTCTCTTTTGAACTTGCAAACAAAATTAGAGAAATAAAGAAAACATCCCTTACTTTTGCCCCTGAAACATCAGAAAGATTGAGATTTAAAATGGGAAAATATATAAAGGATGAGGAGTTAATTCAATTATGTGAGAAAGCAAGAAAAAGTGGATGGAAACATATAAAACTTTATTTTATGATTGGACTACCAGGAGAGAAAGAGGAAGATATTTCTGAGATTGTTAATTTAATAAAGGAAATTTCAAAAATAATTATTGTTAAAAGTTCTTTCAATACATTTATTCCCAAACCACACACCTTTTTTGAAAGAGAAAGATTTATAAGCAGACAGGAATATGAAGAAAAAAGAAATTTTATAACAGATAAACTTAAAAGGAACAAATTTGTGAAATTTAATTTTCATCCTTACCAGATGAGTTGTGTTGAGTGTTTTCTTGGGAGAGGTGATGAAAACCTTGCGAAAGTAATTTATGATGTCTGGAAAAAAGGTGGAAAAATGGAAAACTGGCAGGAATTTTTTAGTTTTGAAAGATGGCAAGAATGTCTTAAAGAAGAAAAAATTGAAATAAGCCAGTATCTTAACCGAATGGAAGAAAATTTACCCTGGCATATAATAAAGATTTAGTTATCCTCAAAAACCACATACTTCAAGGAGTTAGATATTATTTTCAATGAATTCTTTATGGACCTGTTTGAGTGCTTTTTCTCCATCTTCTTTTTTTACAATACAGGAAATTTTTATTTCAGATGTGCTTATCATTTCAATATTTACTCCAACTTTAGCAAGAGCAGAAAACATTCTTCCTGCAACTCCAGGATGATTCATCATTCCCACTCCAATAATTGAAATTTTACATATATCAGTATCTTTCTCTATATTTTCTGCCCCAAGTTTTTCGCCAACCTTTTTTGATAACTCAAATGCTTTATCCAGTTCATTTATATTCACTGTAAATGAGACATCAGCATAGTGCTGTTTACTGACATTCTGGATAATCATATCCACATTTATATTTTCTTTTCCAAGAGCAGTAAAAATTTCAGCAGCAACTCCTGGTTTATCTGGTATCCTGAATATAGTTATTTTTGCCTGATTTTCATCAATTGAGACAGAAGAAACATCTGCCCCTTCTTTCACTTCCATTTCTTTTACCATTGTTCCTTCTCCTTTTTTATTAAATGTTGGTTTTACAACAAATGGGACTTTATATTTTTTAGCAAATTCTACCGCTCTTGACTGCATAACCTTTGCTCCTGTAGAAGCCATCTCAAGTAGTTCATCGTATGATATCTCTTTTATCAATCTTGCCTCTTTAACTCTATTTGGGTCTGCTGTGAAAACGCCCTCAACATCTGTATATATCTCACACAATTTTGCTTTTATTGCTGCTGCTATTGCTATTGCTGTCAGGTCAGAGCCACCTCTTCCAAGAGTGGTTATAGCATTTTCTGAACTTATTCCCTGAAAACCAGCAACAACAACAATTTTATCTTTATCTAACTCCTGCATTATTTTCCCTGGGTTTATTCTCTGTATTCTTGCTTTTGTGTGGAAATTATCTGTCTTTATTCCTGCAAAATATCCTGGAAATCCCTCTGCTTCTTCTCCAAGTGTTTCTATTGCCATACAGAGGAGAGCGACTGATACCATTTCGCCTGTTGATAAAAGAAGGTCAAGTTCTCTTTCAGGAAGAGATGGATTTATCTTTTTTGCAAGATTTATTAAATTATCTGTAGTTTTTCCCATTGCAGAGACAACAACAACTACCTTATATCCTTTCTTTTTAGTTTCAACAACTCTTCTGGCTACAAATTTAATTTTTTCAGTATCACTTAAAGAACTTCCCCCATATTTCTGAACAATAATATCCATTTTTTTCTCCATTGAGTAGTAATTATACTATTTTTCTCCAACTTTTGCCACACCTGTCCAAACCCGGTTTGGACATTTTGATTTTTTATAAAAGAAGATTACATTGAAATTTAAATACTTTCTGATATAGTTTTCAGCAGTTCAATACATCCCTTTTTATCAAGAGGTCTGTTGTTGTTTCCGCATTTTGGGGATTGAATACAGGAAGGACATCCTATCTCACATTTACAGTTCTCAACTGTTTCAATTGCATATTCAATTATTTTTTCTATTCTTTCAAATCCTGCTTTTGTTATACCAATTCCTCCTGGATATCCATCATAAATAAAAATTGTTGCCTTTTGTGTCTGATTATGAAATGGAAAAGAATAACCACCTATATCCATTCTGTCAGAAGGAACTTCAAGAGGAAAAACCCCTATGATTGAATGTTCAGTAGCATGAATACTTCCATGAAAATCAATTTTTTTCTTTTTGAATTTTTCAATTATCTCTTCAGGTATTTCAATCCATAATGATTGTGTCTGAAATTTTAAAGATGGAAGATTTAACTGATAAAGCCCCATAAGTGTTTTGTCCTTTTCTCTCCTTTTCTCATAACTTACAAAATTTGTTGTAACTTCAATTTTTCCGAATTTGAATTTAAATACATCTCCTTTTTCTTTTAATGTTTCAAGTATTTCAATTTTTTCCCACCAGTTTACCTGTGTATAATATTTAGCATCTACTTTTTCAACAATCACATTCTT
The DNA here is from genome assembly GCA_964599135.1 of uncultured bacterium. Classification (GTDB taxonomy): domain Bacteria; phylum Ratteibacteria; class UBA8468; order B48-G9; family JAFGKM01; genus JAGGVW01. Next base: position 3,778 of record CAZRDZ010000004.1, on the reverse strand, counting down.
TTTTTCTGAATTTATAAAAAGAACCTGATATTTGTTTCCATGATGCAGATATATTGCACCGGGATGACAGTCATAGTAAACTTTATTCTCTTCAATTTCACCAATAATTTTTTCTGTATTTATTTCAACTATTGAAAAAATTTCTCCAATTGTTCTTAAGTTTATTTCTCTATGTGGGTATCTGCCAGAGTAAAAATACCTCCCATCAAATGTTTTTTTGAAATTTTTATCAAGTATCTCTTTAACAAAATCACCATAAAATTTTGTATCTTCCTGTTTAAAAGGCATTTCAAAACAGGCACATTTAAGGTGGTTTTCGGTTATTATTTCATTTTCAAAGTTTATAATTACATCTTCATATTCTCTTTTCAGAAATTCTTCTGGTTTTCTTAAAAAATATTTATCAAGTGCATCAGAAAGTCCCATAAATATAACTACTGAATTTTTATATCCTCTCCCAACCCTTCCTGCTCTCTGCCAGGTGCTTATAATACTTCCTGGGTAACCAAAAAGAATGCAGGTATCAAGAGAGCCGACATCAATTCCAAGTTCTAATGCACTTGTTGCTATTACTCCTTTGAGAGTTCCTTCAAAAAGTTTCTTTTCTATTTCTCTTCTTTCTTCTGGAAGATATCCTGCTCTGTATGCGGAAATTACATTCTTTAAAGAAAAATTTTTTCTTCCCCACATTTGTAAAAGTTCTGCTGATTTTCTGCTATTTGTAAAAACGATTGTTGAGAGATTGTTTTCAATACATTTCTTCAGTAAACTTATTGCCTGTGTATATGGTGATTTATCATAAGTATCCCAGAAAATAAAATATCTTTTTCCTGAAGGTGCAGTATTCTTTTTTACAGCATAAAAATCAAGACCTGCTAACTCTTTAGCAAGTTTTTCAGGGTTTTTAATGGTAGCAGAAGAAAGAATAAAATATGGTCGCGAGCCATAATTTTCACAAATTCTTCTTAACCTTCTTATTACATGAGAGACATTTGAACCAAAAACACCTCTATAAGTATGAACTTCATCAATTACAACAAAAGAAAGATTTGAAAGAAATTTTCTCCATATATGATGGAAAGGTAAAATTCCTATATGGAGCATATCAGGATTTGTAAGAATAATTGATGGGAATTTCCTTTTTATTTTCTTCCTTATATTTTCTGGTGTATCTCCATCATATATCTCTGCTGTTATTGAAGGAATTTTCTGACTTATTTTCTTTAATTTTTTCAACTGGTCCTGAGTTAATGCCTTTGTTGGAAATATGTAAAGTGCTTTAATTTCTGGGTTTTTTAAAATTTCGTTTATTATGAATGTATTATAGATAAATGTTTTACCACTTCCTGTTGGTGTTGTAATTATTATATTTTTCCCTTCCTGTAATTTTTCAATTCCTTCTTTCTGATGGAGAAATATTTTTTCAATTCCTTCTTTTTTATAGTAATTTCTTATCAATGGGTTTATGAATTCAGGAATAGGGTATTTTTCTCCTTTTTTTTCTTCAATAATCTTTGAATATACAATAAATTCCTTTAGTTCAGAGTTTTTAAGATAATTTAAAAATTTTAAGAATTTATCCATATAGTTAACTAACAAAAAAACTATGAGGGTTTATTTTATGTCCTCTTAAAAATTCAGATGTTTTCATTTTTCTTTTTCCTTCTATCTGGATTTCTTTTATTTTAATTGTTCCTTCACCACAGGCAACTTCAATAAAGTCATTCCCTATTTCAATTATCTCTCCACCTTTTCCAGATTTTTCTTTCTCTTTCCCTATTTCACTTTTGAAAATTTTAATTAACTTTTTCCCTTTTTCTGTTTCAATGTAAGTAAAAGCAGTAGGCCATTCCACAACTCCCCTGATTAAATTATAAATTTCTATTGCTTTTTTACTCCATATTATTTTCCCATCTTCTTTCTTTAATTTTCTTGCATAAGATGGTTTGCCTTTTTGTTTTATCCCTTTTTCACCTTTTTTTATTTTTTCAATTGCATCTATTAAAATTTCACCAGAGGCAATGGAAAGACGATTTTTTAAAGTTATTGCATCATCATCCGGGAGAACAGGAAATTTTTTCTGTAATATTATTTCTCCTTCATCAATTTTTTCATTCATTTTTATTACAGTTATTCCTGTTTCCTTCTCTCCATTTATTAAAGTCCATTCAATAGGTGCTGCCCCTCTGTATTTTGGAAGAAGAGAAGGGTGTAGATTTAAACAACATAATCCGGGTATTTTTATAATTTCAAAAGGTAGTTTTTTTCCATAGGAGATAAGAACAATTAAATCAGGATTTAAGGATTTTAATCTGGAAATAAAATCATAATCAAATATTTCAGGAGTAAATACATTAATACTATTTTCTTCTGCCCATTTTTTAACAGGTGTAGGCAGCAGTTTTAACCCTCTTCCTTTTGGCTTATCCGGTGCAGTCACAACAGCAAGCAAGTCAAAATTTTTTTTAATTTCAGATAAAGAGGGAATTCCAAATTCATCACTTCCAAAAAAAATTACTTTCATTTGGTAAAAATTAGTGAAGCAGAAGCAACTATTCCTGAATCAGTTCCAAGACCAGCAGGAACAACTTTTACATTTTCTGCTAATATTTTCATACTTCTTTCTTTTATTGTTTTTTCCACTGTATCAAATAAAATTTTTCCTGCTTGAGATATTCCACCACCAATTACAATAACATCAGGATTTAAAAGATTTACAAGAGATGTAAACATTGCTCCAAGGCAGGTTCCAACATCTATCCATATATCTTTTGCAATTTCATCTCCCTGTTTGTATGCATCTGAAATTATTTTTGGGCTTATATTTTCAATTTTCCCATCAGCAAGTTCAAGTATTTTTGTTTTTTTCCCTTCTTTAATTGCTTTTACTGCTCTTTCAACAATATAATCCCTTCCAACAAATCTTTCAATGCATCCATAGTTGCCACATTTACATTTTGGTCCTCTGTAATCAATTGTTATATGTCCTATTTCAACTGCTGAATATTTCCCACCTCTTAAAAGTTTTCCATCTTTTACAATTCCTCCACCAAGCCCTGTTCCAAGAGTTATACATATCATTGTATTTGAACCTTTACCTGCTCCAAAAAGATATTCTCCCCATGCAATAGTATTAACATCATTTTCAACCACAACTTTCATATTGTATTTATCTTCAATTATTTCCTTTAAAGGTAAATTAGTCCAGTCAGGTAAATTAGGTGCTTCATAAACAATTCCTTCATTATCAACAACTCCTGGAGTTCCAATTCCAATTCCTTCAATTTCTTTTCTATCCATTCCTTCAAGACAAAAATTAATTGCTTCTTCAATCTGAGAAATAACAATTTCTCTTTCCCCTTTTTCAGCCATTGTTGGAAACTGTTTTTTCTTAATTATTTCTCCTTTTTCATCAACCACTCCAGATTTTATAAATGTTCCTCCAAGGTCAATTCCAACTGCTTTCACTTTTTCTCCTCCCTCTTTTTAAAAAATGAAAATTTTCTCTTTTTCTCTTCTTTCTCAGAAGGAGCAGGTGGTTTTTCGCCAGATGGAGTAGCAGGAGAAGAAACTGGCGGTTTTTCTGCTTCTAACTTTTCTTCTTTTACTTCTTTCTTTTTCCCGAAGATACCCTTTCTTTCCTTCTTTACAGGTGGTTTAACAGGCGGTTTCTCTTTCTCCATCTCTTCCTTTTTCCTTATTTCTTCATATTCTGGATAGACCCCATATTTTTTTACAAGTTCAATAACATTACAATACTGCTGGAAACTTACATCTT
>CAZRDZ010000003.1:10057-22614 GCA_964599135.1 uncultured bacterium | reverse complement strand
GGAATTCTTATAATAAAAACACCATCCCATAGTAATTTTCTTTTTACAGTTTCAACCCTTTTATCCTTTACTGGAAAAAGCAGGACTTTACTACATATCCCTGCTCAAATTTATCATTTTAATTCTTTCTCTTTGAAAAAAGCACTGGAGGAAGAGAGTTTTTTATTAGAAGATATTTTTTTTATAAATGAGTTTTTTTCAAACTTTACTCCCCTGAATGCTCTTATACAAACAATCTTTGATAAAAAATCAATAATATCTATTTCAATGAAAGATGGAAAATAGGAAGAATATTTTTTTAGTTTGTTTAATTTCAGGAATTGGAATTTTTTTGAGATTTTACCATCTCGGGAAATTATGTTTCTGGTGTGATGAGTTTCTTGCTATATCATACGGCTGGCAACCATTAAAGTGGATGGTGAATTACATAACTTTTAATGATGCCCATCCGCCTTTATTTTATACTATAGTGCATTTTTTACTTAAATCTGGCTTCTCTGAGTTTTATTTAAGAAGTTTACCTGCTTTATTCGGTATCTTTTCAATACCCCTTGCATTTTTTGTTGGGAGAGAATTTAAGGATGAAAAAACAGGAATTATTTTCTCCTTAATTGTTTCATTAAATCCTGCTTTAATTTTATGGTCAAGAATTTTAAAATCATATTCACTTTTTACTTTCTTTCTTTTACTTTCCTTTTACTTTTTTATGAAAACATTTAAGAATAATGAAAACAAAAAAATCAGATATATATTTCTTCTTTTTATTTCAGATATAATCTTGTTGTATTTACACAACTTTGCTTTTATATGGATTTTGATTGAAGGAATTACTTTAATTTCAGGTAAAAAGTTTAACAAAAATTGGTTTTTTTACTACCTCTCCCTTCTTCTTTTTTATCTCCCATGGCTCATTAGAATCCCATATCAATTAAAGTTTACTCTTGGAGTTGTAAGACCAATACCGGTTGTTTTTAGATATTTTTATGTCCTCTTTTATTTCTTTTTTGGAGAAACTTTATATCCACTAAATTTTTACATAATCATACCTTTTCTTATAATTTTAGTTTTTATCCTGATAAATTCATTTAAAGAATTTATAAAAATTGAAAAAATTAAAAAATTATTAATTGTCTCTGGTATTATAACTCCATTTTTTCTTATTCCATTCCCATCAACTGTTCCTCAAAATCTTCTACCATTTTCAATATTCATTCTTCTTCTCTTATCTATTTCATTCAGAAAAAAACTCCTTTCTAAATTTCTTTTCTTTTCATTTCTACTTATTACCTCTTTTTCAACATATTTCTACTTTACTGAAAACGATAAAAACTTCCATGATGTCAGTAAACTTATCCCTTACAGAGAAATAAATAAAATTTTTGTAGAAAATCTTGATAAGAAAAGTATTATTTTTGAAAATGAAAGAAGGCAGTTCTTCACAGACAAAAAATTTTCTGCTTTTGACTGGTATTATAGAGGAAAAGCAAAAGTTATTGAAATAAGAAAAGAGGGGGGGATTGAAAGAATTAAAAAAATTGCTAAAAACTATGAGAAAATAGGACTTTTTTTGAATTACAACGAGGAGACAGAAGGATGTGAAGAAATTAAAAAATACTTTATGAAAAATTATACATTGATTTACCAGAAAAAATTTTTCTATAATGAAAAACTTTTAAGCCGTCTTAAAGGAAAAAAAGAGTATTACTGGTTTGTTGAAGTTTATATTTTTGAGAAAATAAAGAAATGAGATAAAATATATTAGTTATGAAAAAGATTTTAATTACTGGTGGTGCTGGTTTTATAGGAGTGAATTTAGCATATAGTTTTTTAAAAAGAAAAAATAATTTTGTTGTAATCTATGATAATCTTTCAAGAAAAGGAGTTGAGAATAACATTAATTGGCTTCTATCTTTCAAATTTCCAAATTTAAACTTTATAAAAGGAGATATTAGAGATTATAAAAAATTAAAAGAAACTGTTAAAAATTTTGACGAAATATTTCATCTTGCCGCTCAGGTTGCTGTAACCAAATCAGTTGAAGACCCAATTGAAGATTTTAGAATAAATGCGGAAGGCACTCTTTATCTTCTTGAAGCAATAAGAAAAAATTCTCCAGATGCAAAGATTGTTTTCAGTTCCACAAATAAAGTTTATGGTGAACTTTTGAACTTAAAGTTAAAAGAGGGGGGAAAAAGATATTATCTGGTTGAAAAGAGAGAGGGTATTGATGAAAAAATAAATCTTGATTTCCATTCTCCTTATGGCTGTAGCAAAGGAACAGCAGACCAGTATGTTAGAGATTTTTATAGAATTTATGGATTGAAAACAGTGGTATTCAGACAATCCTGTATTTATGGTCCCCAACAATTTGGAAATGAAGACCAGGGATGGGTAGCCCATTTTGTGATTAGAGCAATTCTTGACGAGAAAATAAACATATATGGGGATGGAAAACAGGTAAGAGATATTTTAGAAGTTAGTGATTTAATTTCTGCTTATAAACTTGCTATAAAGAAAATAAATAAAACAAAAGGACAGATTTACAATATAGGAGGAGGGAAAAAGAATACATTTTCTCTCCTTGAGTTGATTGAGTATCTTGAAAAAAAACTCAATAAGAAAATCTCACTTGATTTTTATGATTGGCGACCAGGAGACCAGAAAATATTTGTAAGTAATAATAAAAAATTTATTAAAGATACTGGATGGGATATTAAAATAGATAAATTTAAAGGAGTGGATAAACTGATTACCTGGGTTGAAAAAAATATTGAATTGATTAAAAAAGTGAGGGGAAAAGTATGAGAAAAATTGGGGTTGTTGGAGCAGGACATGTTGGACTTGTAACTGCTGCCTGTTTTGCTGAAATGGGTAATTCTGTTATATGCTGTGATAATGATAAAGAAAAAGTAAAAAAACTGAATGAGATGAAAATGCCTTTTTATGAACCAGAACTTGAAGGAATAGTTAAAAAAAATTTCAAAAATAAAAAATTAAGTTTTACAACTTCAATTAAAGATTTAACAGTGAAATCTGAAATAATATTTATAGCAGTTGGAACTCCATCAACTGAAAATGGCAGAGCAGACCTTTCTTATGTTGAAAATGTAACGATTGAAATAGCAAATGCCCTTTCTTCACTTAAAAAGGAAAAGAAAGAGAAAATGTATAAAATAATTGTAGAGAAAAGCACTGTCCCTGTTATGACCGGTGAATGGGTAAAGAAAACATTAAATCTTATTTCTCCAACAGGAATTGAATTTGATATAGCAGCAAATCCAGAATTTTTGAGAGAAGGAAGTGCTGTTTATGATTTTTTCCATCCTGATAGAATTGTAATAGGAGTTGAAAGTGAAAGGGCAAAAAAAATATTTGAAGAAATTTATAAACCAATAAATTGCCCAAAACTTTTTACTGATATAAAAAGTGCTGAACTTATAAAACATGCTTCAAACTCTTTCCTTGCTTTAAAGATTTCTTATATAAATGCAATATCTCAAATATGTGAAAAAGTTGGAGCAGATATTGAGATGGTTGCAGAAGGTATGGGTCTTGATAGAAGAATCGGAAAATATTTTTTGAAAGCAGGGGTAGGATATGGCGGAAGTTGTTTTCCAAAAGATGTTTCTGCTTTTATTTCTCTTTCAGAAGAAATCGGGGTGCCTTTCAATCTTTTGAAAGAAGTTCAGAAAATAAATTATCAACAAAGAGAAATTGTGGTAAAAAAAGCAAGGAATTTGCTCTGGAACTTAAGGGGAAAAAATATCGGAATTCTGGGTTTATCTTTTAAGCCCGAAACAGATGATGTAAGAAAAAGTCCTGCGATTGATATAATAAAACTTCTGAAAAAAGAGCAGGCAGAAATAAAATGTTATGACCCAAAAGCAATGAAAAATATGAAGAAAATTTTCCCTGATTTAAATTACTGCAAAAATCCTTACGAAGTGGCTAATGGAAGCAATCTTCTTATATTTCTTACTGAATGGGATATATTTAGAAAACTTGATTTCCAGAAGATAAAAAATTATATGAAAACACCATATATAATTGACGGAAGAAATTTCCTTGATTATGAGAAAATTTTAAAACTTGGTTTTGTTTATACTGGAATAGGAAGGAAAATAAATGAAAGTTCTTATTAGTGGAGGTAGTGGGTTTATAGGTTCTCATTTATGCGAGATTTTTCTGGAAAATGGGGCTGATGTCTGGTGTATAGATAACTTTTTAACTTCCAGTGAGGAAAACCTGAATAATTGTTTGAATAAAAAAAACTTTGTTTTGATTAAAAAGGACATCTGTAATATAAACCCTGAAAAATTTAAAAATAATTTCACTCACATCCTTCATTTTGCAAGTCCTGCTTCTCCAGTTGATTATAATAAATATCCAGTGGAAACACTGAGAGTTAATTCAACAGGAACTGAAAATATGATTAAAATTGCTCTTTTAAATAACTCAATTTTTCTTTTTGCTTCAACTTCAGAAGTTTATGGAGACCCTGAAATTCCGGTTCAGAATGAAGAATACTGGGGTAGAGTAAATCCAATTGGGATGAGAAGTATGTATGATGAAGGGAAAAGATTTGCCGAAGCACTGATTATGGCATACCACAGAAAGTATGGACTAAACAGCAGAATTATAAGAATTTTCAACACTTATGGCCCAAGAATGAGAATAAATGATGGGAGAGTTATCCCAAATTTTATCACACAGGCATTAATCGGTAAACCAATTACAATATATGGTGATGGAAATCAAACAAGAAGTTTTTGTTACATTTCTGACCTCATTAGCGGGATTGTAAAAGTCCTCAATTGTGAATATAACCTTCCTATAAATCTTGGAAATCATGAAGAATTTACAATAAGACAACTTGCAGACATAGTAAAGAAAATCACTGAAAGTAATGTGGAAATAGTTTTTAAACCACCAATGCCAGATGACCCGAAAAGAAGAAAACCAGATATAACAAAAGCAAAAAAAATTCTAAACTGGGAACCTTCTGTTAAACTTGAAGATGGTTTAAAAAGAACAATTCCATATTTCAAAAAGAAATTGAAAAAATGAAAATACTTGTTACAGGTGGAGCAGGGTTTATTGGGAGTCATCTTGTAGATAAACTTGTAAAACTCGGACATAATGTAATAATTTTTGATAACTTAACAAAGCAGGTGCATCCCTTCGGTATCCCTGATTATCTTAATTTAAAAGCAACTTTCATAAGAGGTGATGTAAGAAATAAAAATAAACTGAAAGATGTTGTAAAAAAAGTTGATGCTATTTATCATTTTTCTGCTGCTGTTGGTGTTGGACAGAGCCAGTATGAAATCTCAAAATATGTTGATGTAAACATCAAAGGGACAGCAAACTTACTTGACATTCTTGTAAATGAAAAACACAGAGTAAAAAAAGTAATAGTTGCTTCTTCAATGAGTATTTATGGAGAAGGAATGTATAAATGTAAAAAATGTGGAAAAGTAAAACCAGAAATAAGAGATTATAAAAATGAGAAAATTAACAGTTGGGAACCATTGTGTCCTTTTTGCAGGGGAGAATTAAAACCCATTCCTACTGATGAAGATACACCTTTGAAAAGTAATTCTATTTATGCAATAACAAAAAAAGAACAGGAAGAGATGAGTTTACTGATTGGTAAAACATATGGAATTCCTGTTGTCTCTTTAAGGTTCTTTAATGTTTATGGACCGAGACAATCATTATCCAATCCTTATACTGGTGTTTGTGCAATTTTTTTAAGCAGGATAAAGAATAATAATCCTCCTGTTATATTTGAAGATGGTTTACAAACAAGGGATTTCATATGGGTTGGAGATATTGTAAATGCCTGTGTGCTTGCTCTACAAAAAGAAAAAGCAAATTATCAGATTTTTAATGTGGGTTCAGGAAAGCCAGTTTCAATTAGAAAAATCGCTGAAGTTCTGATAAAATTATTAAACAAAGATTTAAAACCAGAAATAACATACAAATTTAGAAAAGGAGATGTAAGACATTGTTATGCTGATATAAGTAAAATTAAAAGGAAACTCGGATTTAAAATAGAAACAAAACTTGAAGATGGATTAAAAAAGTTAATCAACTGGTCTAAAAAAGAAAAAGCAGAAGATAAATTTAAATATGCAGAAAAACAACTTAAAGAAAAAGGACTTGTTAAATAAAATTAAATTAAGCATAGTAATTCCTGCCAGAAATGAGCAAGAGAATATAAAAGAAACTGTAGAATTTATTATTCGTTATATTGATAAAAAAAATACAGAGATAATTATTATAAATGACCATTCAGAAGATAAGACAGAAGAAATTGCAAGAGAAATTTCTGAAAAATATGAGAATGTGAGAGTAATAAATAATGAAAAATCACCTGGATTTGCAAATGCTATCCTTTCAGGTGTAGAAGCAGCAAAAGGAGAATATATATTACCGATTATGGCAGATATGTGTGATGACCCAAAAATTATAAAAGAAATGTTTAAAAAAGCAGAAGAGGAAAATTTTGATATTGTGTGTGGTTCAAGATATGTAAAAGGGGGAGGGAAAATTGGTGGACCTAAAATCCAGGGATTTTTTTCAACTTTTGTAGGAAAATCCCTTTATTATCTTATTGGAATACCCACGCATGATGTATCAAATGCTTACAAATTATACAGAAAGGAAATTTTTGATAATATAATGATAAAAGAAAAAGGATTTGCTTTCTCAATGGAAATCACTTTGAAAGCATATTTTTCAGGATATAAAATTTCTGAAATCCCAACTTTCTGGTATGGCAGAAAAAAAGGGAAATCCAAATTTAAACTTTCAAAAACGTTTCCTTACATAAAACTTTATTTCTGGGCAATAATGAAAAAATGGAAATTTCTATAATAATACCTGCTTATAATGAAGAAAAAAGAATTTTGCCGACACTTGAAAAAGTTTATGACTATTTCTCCCGAGTGCAAAATATGGATTTTGAAATAATTATTGTGGATGATGGCAGTAAAGATAATACTGAAAAGGTAGTTAAAAATTTTGCAAAAGATAAATTTGAAAGAGTGAAATTTATAAAACATAAGGAGAATAAAGGGAAAGGAACTGCTGTAAAAACAGGAGTGATGGAAGCGAAGGGAGAATATATTCTGTTTTCAGACGCAGACCTTTCAACTCCAATAGAAGAATTTGGAAAGTTCTATGATTATGCAAAAAAAAATTTTGATGTAGTAACAGGAACAAGAAAAGTAAAAAAAGCAAGAATAATAAAGAGGCAACCATTTTTAAGAAGATTTTTTGGGACTGGTTTTATTTATCTTGTAAAAATTCTTTTTCCATCTCTTTCAAATATTACAGATTTCACCTGTGGTTTTAAATTGTTTAAAGGAAAGAGTGCAAAGAAAATATTTAAATTACAGAAAATAAATAGATGGGGATTTGATGTTGAAATATTACTTATTTCAAAAATTTTAAAATTAAAAATTGTTCAGGTGCCTATTGTATGGAAGGACTTAAGGAGAAGTAAAGTTGACTTAAAAAAGGATATTATAAGAAGTTTTTTAGATTTGATTAAAATAAAAAAAATGGAAATTATGGGATATTATAAAAATGGGTAAAAAGTTTTCCTTAATCTTTATTGAAATTATTTTTGCCTGTCTCGTCCTTACTGGAATTAAATGGGGACTTCCGTCAAAAGAAATAAAAAAAATGTATTTTTCAGATGATAGAGATTTGAAACAATTAATTGAAAAAGTGAAAAAAGTTGATATAAACAAAAGCTGGGAAATTTCAAAAAAGAAAAAAGATAAACTCCCGAGGTCATACTTCAATTTAATAAGAACTTTTCATCCAGATGAGGAAATAATAATTAAATCGTTAAGTAATATGAACCCGAAAAAATTTGATTTTAATCCCCATTATTTTGTTTATCCTGCTTTTTATACTTATGTCGTGGGTTTTGTTATGTATATTCTCCATATTTTTAAAATTATTAAACTTGTTCCTGATGTAACTTTTTACTTTTTCCATCCAGAAGAAATGGCAAAATTATATCTCACAGGAAGGATAATTACTCTTTTTTCTGCTCTCGTTCTCATTTTTATAGTTTTCAAAATAGGGAATAAACTTAAAAATAAATGTGGCTTTTTTTCTGCTTTTCTCATCGCTTTTTCTCCTTTATTTTTTATAAATTCCCATTATATGACAGTTGATATAATGATGACACTTTTTGTTGTTACTTCTTTTTTCTATATTCTGAAATATACAGAAGATAATAACATAAAATATATTTATATTGCTTCAATATTTGCAGGACTTTCAGGAGGAACAAAATACCCAGGAATTTTTATCTGGGGTATCATCCCTTTTGCCGTTTTATTGTCTGAAGGGTGGGGTGGAATAAGAAAAAAGACAATTTACATTTCTTTTATAATTACAATTGCTTTATTTTTTGCAGTCAATCCATATATAATTCTTGATTATCCTGAATTTAAAAGGGATTTTATATCTCTTATGTCTGACAGAAGTTTCAGTTTAGATTTAATCCACAATCTGAAATATTCTTTTATAAATTTTATAATAGCCGGTAAAAATGGACTTGGTTTTATCCTGTTGTTCTTATCTGTTATTTCTTTTATTTATTCCCTTTTTAAAATAAAAGAAAAAAATATTTCTCTTACTCTAATTGCTTTCTTTTTTATGATTTTACCAACTTTTCTCACAGGAGGAGTAAAATATGCCAGATATTATCTACCATCAATTCTTTTTTTACTTTTACTTTCTTCAAATCTACTGAAGGATTTATCAACAATAAAAATTTTAAAATTCGGGACATTTCTTACTGCAATATTTCTTTTATCTCCACTTTTAAAAACACTTGCTTATACCAACCTTTTCTATAAAAAAGATGTAAGAGTTCTTGCAGGAAAATATATTAATAACAATTTCAAAAAAGACACAAAATTCATTTTTCTTAAATCCCCATGGATTTTTGAAGTTCCACCTGTTGACAATTCAAAATTCAAAATAAAAGTGAAAAATGTTGAAGAAATTAAAAGGGGTGAGTATCTTGTCATTGGAGAACTTGAATATTTTCTTACTATTGGTTCAAGAAAAAAGGAAAGGGCGAAAATTGAAAAGGAAATGGATAAATATGGAATAAAATTGATTAAAATATTCAGAAATAAACCGGAAATTTTTGGATTTAATTATTATGAGGATATTGTTATCCATGACATTTTATATCCACAACCAGCCATTTTCCTCTTTAAGAAAAAATGAAGATACTTGATATAACCATACCAAAGGAGTTTATTGCTCAATATCCTTTGAAAGAAAGAGAAAAAGCAAGGTTAATGATTTTGAATAAAATAGATGGAAAAATAACTTATGATATTTTTGAAAATATTGACAAATATCTATCAGAAAAAGATATTCTTGTTTTAAATAATACAAAAGTTATCCCTGCAAGAATTTTATGTAAAAAAGAAACTGGAGGGAAAATTGAAATTTTCTTACTTAAAAAAATAGATGAGGGAAAATGGAATGTTTTAATCAGAGGGAAAGGGAGAGAAGGAACTAAATTTTATAAAGAAGAACTTGAAGGGAAAATTATAAAAAGAAATGATGATGGAAGTTTTACTGTTGAATTTAATACTGAAGATGATAAAGAAATTAAAAAATATGGAGAAGTTCCACTCCCTCCGTATATAAAAAGAAAGCCAGAAGAAGTTGATAAAATTTATTATCAGACAGTTTATGCAGAAAAAGATGGTTCTATTGCTGCTCCAACGGCAGGGCTACATTTTACTAAAAGAATACTTGAAAAATTGGAAAAGAAAGGAGTAAAAATTGTTTTTATTACATTACATATGGGTTGGTATTCAATAAAAGTTCTTAAAAATAATGATAATAATGTGCCAGAGGAATATTTTGAAATTCCACAGAAAACAGCAGAAATTATAAACGAAGGAAAAAAAGAAGGTAAAAATATAATTGCAGTTGGAACAGGAACTGTAAGATGTCTTGAAAGTGGTAATGAAAATGGAATTGTTGTTGCTAAAAAAGGATATACTTCTCTTTTTATAAAGCCAGGTTTTAAGTTTAAAATAATTGATGGGATGATAACAAATTTCCATCTCCCTGATTCCACACATATTTATCTTGTTTCTGCTCTCACTGGAATTAACCTGATAAAAAAAGCGTATGAAGAGGCAATAAGAAAAAAATACAGGTTTTATTCTTATGGTGATTCAATGCTTATTCTCTAACTACCTGGGAGGTCAGTCCTCCACAAATATGAGATTTTAAATTGGGTATTTCCCGAACTTCCTTGCTGCTTCAACCATATAAACTACTTTTGATACAATTAACTGAATAGGACATTACATTATAAACCAAATACATCAGAGTAGAAAGGTGGAAATTTGACAGATAGGCCTAAAAAATTTTAAAATTTTCCGAAAGGGAGGAATATGAATAAAATTTTTAGTTTTTTTGTTTTCTTCTGTTTTGTTTCTTCTATCCCGGGCTTTTCAGAAGAAATCATTTCTTCAAAGGTTAAAAAGGTTACTCTATTCACAAATTATGCACTTGTTGAAAAAGAGGCAAAAACAGAAGTAAAAAAAGGATTAAACCATATATTTATTGAGACAAAAGCATTCAGTATAGATAAGGACTCATTATCTGTAAAAATTATTGGGAAAGGGCAGATTTATAGTGTGAAATTTAAAGAAATTTATCTTAAAGAAGAGCCAGAAAAAAACATAAGAGAAATAGAAGAGAAAATAGAAGAATTAAATATGGAGAAAAACCAACTTCTTGATAAAATTTCTCTTCTTGAAAAAAAAGAAGAATTTCTTAATTCACTTATTAATTTTTCAAAAGTCCAGATTCCGAAGGATATAAAAACAAAATTTCCAAGTATGGATAATCTTGAGGAAACACTTTCTTTTCTGGATGAGCATCTAAGTAAAATTTATGAAGAAAAAGAAGAAAAAAATAGAAAAATTAAAGAAATAGAAAAGGAAATTGATTTTCTTAAGAAAAAATTATCTTCTTTAAAAGTTCCTCATAAAAAAACAAAAAAAGTTATAGAAGTTTTGTTTGATTCAAAAAAAGACCAGAAAATAAATGTAGAAACAAGTTATTTAGTTTATAATTGTTCCTGGCAGCCATTTTACAAAATAAATGTGCCACCTGATTTAAAAGAGAAAAAAATTACAATGCTATCAAAAATTATTCAAAAAACAGGTGAAGATTGGGAAAATGTAAAACTTTCAATTTCAAATGCTATACCTTTAAGAGGAGTAAGTTTGCCATCTTTAAATCCATGGTTTCTAAATATACATCCTGAAAGAAAACTACAGATGAAGAAAAATACATTAGGAAAAGTTCTGTTATATGAAATGATACCTGCAACTTCTGAAAAAGAAGCGGGGATGGTTCAGGCAGAAAGAAAAGTTCTTCCTTTATCTTTTGAATACGAATTTCCGGGATTATTAAGCATAAAATCAAAGGAAGAAGAAACAATTCTATCCCTTTTTGAAAAAGAAATTAAAGGTGAAACATTTTATCTATCTATTCCTAAAAAAAGTAATTTAACTTATTTTGTTCTTGAGGCAATTCCTGACAGAGAATTATTGAATGGATATATGAATGTCTATTTTAGTGGGAGATTTATCGGAAAGACATATCTAAAAGAAAAGAAAGCAGGAGAAAAGTTTTATTTGAATCTTGGTGCAGACAGAAATGTAAAAGTAAAAAGAATAAAGGTTCAAGATAAAGTTGAAGAGACATTCTGGAGAAGGTTTGAAAGAAAGTTTGCAATAAGAAACCTGGAATACAAAATTATAATTGAGAATATGAAAAATAGACCAATTAAAATAAAAGTTATAGATAATATTCCTGTTTCAAAAACAGATAGAATAGAAGTAAAAGATGTAAAATTTTCACCAGAGCCAAAAGAAATAAATTATCAAAATAAAGAAGGAGTTGAACTCTGGGAACTTAAAATAGGGAAAAAAGGGAAAAAAGAGATAAATATAAAATTTACCATAATTTATCCCAGAGATTTTTATCCGTATGGACTTTAATTCGGGAAAGACAACCCTCCCGGACAATGTCATCTTTTTACAATTTCTGCTGGTGTTTTTCTCCCTTTTGGGGTTTTATCAAAATCACTGTCAAAACTTACAATGGTCAGATTATACTTTTCAGCAGAAACATATTGGTAAGCATCATCAAAATCTAATTTGAATTCTTTTGTTACCTGAACAATCCGCACAATATCTTCTGGTAGAAGATGAATAAGATTTACTCCAGCATCTATAAAAACATTTTTAACAAATTTCAATAGAGATTTGGACTCTCCAAGTTTTATCATAATCAGACAAATTGAATGGAATGAAAAATCTGTTACAAAAAGAGAATCAGAAGAAAATTTATTAAGAAAAATTTCCACATCTTTATACTTTGTTTGCTCAAGCAATCTTTCAAGCCATATGTTTGTATCTACAAGATACATTAACTAATCCTCTCGCCATTCCAGTGATTTTCTCTGAAGTTCTAAG
>CAZRDZ010000003.1:0-9957 GCA_964599135.1 uncultured bacterium | reverse complement strand
GGAAAATTTATGTTTGAATTTAAAGTTATAAAAAAGGATAAAGAAAGTGAAGCAAGAGTGGGAATAATGAATGTTTCTTATGGAGAAGTTGAAACTCCTGCTTTTATGCCTGTTGCAACACTGGGTGATGTAAAAACATTGACTTCTGAGGATTTAAAAGAAATTGGAGTTGATATTTTAATTTCAAATGCTTACCATCTTTATCTAAAACCAGGGATTGAAATAATTGAAAAATCGGGGGGGCTACATAAATTTATGAACTGGGATAATCCGATTATAACAGATAGTGGTGGATTTCAAATATTCAGTTTAGAAAATGTAAAAGTTAATGAGGATGGAGTAATTTTTAAATCAAAACTTGATGGTTCAACTCATTTTATTACTCCTGAAAAATCAATTGAAATACAGAATAAAATTGGTGCTGATATAATAATGGCATTTGATTATTGTCCAAAGGACTGGAACAATTATAGTGAAATTGAGAAAAGTGTTGAGTTTACTTTAAAATGGGCAGAGAGATGTAAAAATTATCATAAAAAAGAGCAACAGACACTATTCGGGATTATACAGGGAGGAGTTCATAAAGAATTAAGGAAGAAATGCATTGAAGGTCTGGGTAAAATTAACTTTGATGGATATGGAATAGGTGGTTTGAGTATTGGAGAGCCATTAGAAAAGACATTAGAAACTGCTTCCTTTATCTCTGAAAATATAGAAGAAAAAAAACTGAAATATTTTATGGGAATGGGTATGCCACTCCAACTTTTAAATCTTATAGAAATGGGGTATGACCTTTTTGACTGTGGAATGATAACTCACATTGCAAGAACTGGCTCTACTATAACTCATAAAGGAAAAATAAATATAAAAGCAGGTAAATACAAAGATGATTTTTCTCCTCTTGACCCTGATTGTGATTGTTTTGTTTGCAGAAATTATACAAAGGCATACATAAGACATCTTATAAATTCAAAGGAAATAACAGGACTTAGATTAAACTCATATCACAATGTATATTTTGTAATAAATTTCATTAGAAAAATAAGAGAAAGTATAAAAGAAGAAAGATTTGCAGATTTCAAAAAAGAATTCCAGAGTATATATCTCCAGTAATAATCCATTTTATCAATAAATTGACATTTATGGATTATTATCTTATTATTTTATCAAATTAAAAAGGAGGAAATTATGAAATTTATGTTTTTAGCAGCGGCACAACAACCACAGGCATCACCTTTTGGGGCTTTACTTCCTTTAATTCTTATATTCTTTGTTTTTTATTTTCTTCTTATTCTTCCGCAGCAAAAAAAGCAAAAACAGCATAAAAAGATGCTTGATGAATTGAAAGAAGGAGATAAAGTTGTAACTGTGGGTGGAATGATCGGGACTGTCACGAAAATAAAGGATAATGTCGTAACGATTGAATTCAAGGATGGAGTAAAGATTGACTTTTTGAGAAATGCCATCTCACAGGTAATGAAACCGCAAAATGAAAAATAAATGCGGATATTTTGAAGTATTTGATGGATGTGCCGGGGATATGCTTGCAGGAAGTTTAATTGATGCAGGTCTTGATTTTAAACTTTTAAAAAAAGAACTTGATAAAATACCTCTTACAAACTATACAATTGAAATTAAAAAGACAAAAAGGCATTTATTTTTCCATCATTTTATAACCGCAACAAAATTTCTTGTTGTATTAAAAAAAGAGGAAAAATTCAGGAAATATACTGAAATTATAAAAATTATTCAGGATAGTTCTCTGTCAGAAAATATAAAAAAGGAAATATTAAAAATTTTCTATATTCTGGCAAAAGTTGAAGCAAAAGCTCACAGAGAAAAAATTGAAAATGTCCATTTCCATCAAATTGGACAGACAGATGCTATTGTTGAAATAGCAAGTGTTGTAATTGGTCTTGATATTCTTGGAATAAAAAATGTTTATTCAAGTCCAATAGGGATTTCTAATCCTGCTCCTGCTACTATTGAATTAATAAAAGGACTTCCTGTTATTTTCAGAGATATACCTTACGAAATTTCAACTCCCACCGGGGTTTCTATATTAAAAGGAATTTGTAAGTTTAAAAATATTGAAAATGGAATTATTGTGGAGGGAAATGGATATGGAGCAGGAGAAAGAAAAGAACCATCTCCAAATATATTAAAGTTTATTTATGGAAAACAAAGAGAAGAAGAAAAAAGCATTTATGTGGTTGAGACAAATATTGATGATATGAATCCACTAATTTTTGAAAATTTATATGAAAAACTTTTTAAAGCAGGGGCTGTTGATGTTTCTGTTTTTACTGGAATTGGGAAGAAAAATAGACCTGTTTTTAATCTCTGTATAATGGTGGAGGAAAAAAATTTTGAAAAAGTTAAAGAAATAGTTTTTTCTGAAACTACAACAATTGGTTTCCGTTTCAGAAAAGAGAAAAGAATTACTCTTGAAAGAGAAATAAAAGAAGTTAAAACAAAATGGGGAAGAGTAAGGGTTAAAGTTAGTTTTTCTGGAGAGAAAATTTACAATATTTCTCCTGAATATGAGGACTGTATGAAAATATCTAAAAAGAGCAACATTCCATTAAAACAGGTTCTACTTGAAGTAAACAATTTATCAAAAAATCTCACTCTGTGATATAATAATAACTTCAAAATGTTTGTGGGAACAATTAGAGTTGAACTGTTAATTCCAGGATGTAAAAGTTTAAAGGAAAAGAGAAGAGTTGTTAGCTCTATAAAAAACAAGATTAAAACAAGATATAATGTGTCAATTGCAGAGGTTGACTTTCAGGATAAATGGCAGAGAACAGCGATTGGTGTTTCTTTTGTGAACAATAAACAAAAGGATACAGAAATTTTATGTCAGAAGATACTGGAATTCTTTTTTGAAAATGGTGATTTTGTTGTTTTGAATAATAAAAATTCAATAATTTCAATGAAGGAATAATATATGGATATGGAGAAAAAATATAATCCAGAAGAAATAGAAGAAAAAATTTATAGGTTATGGGAGGAAAAAGATTTTTTTCATGTTGAGCCAGACAGAAAGAAGAAAAAATATGTAATAGTTATCCCACCTCCAAATATAACAGGTTTTCTACATATGGGACATGCACTCAATAATACAATTCAGGATATATTGATAAGATGGAAAAGAATGGATGGCTACAATGCTCTCTGGGTTCCTGGAACTGACCATGCTGGAATTGCTACTCAAAATGTTGTTGAAAGAAAATTATTAAAAGAAGGTAAAAGAAGACAGGATTTAGGAAGAGAAAAATTTATTGAGCAGGTGTGGGAATGGAAAAAAGAATTTGGCTCAAGAATTATAAATCAATTGAAAAAACTTGGCGCTTCCTGTGATTGGAAAAGGTTAAGATTTACTATGGATGAAAATCTTTCAAAAGCAGTAAGATATGCTTTTGTAAAACTTTATGAAAAAGGACTTATCTATAAAGGTAAAAGAATTATAAACTGGTGTCCAAGATGCACAACTGCTCTTTCTGATGAGGAAGTGGAATATAAAGATGTCCCTTCTTACCTTTACTATATCAGGTATCCTCTTGTTGATGGAGGATTTATTGAAGTTGCAACAACAAGACCTGAAACAATGCTGGGGGATACAGCAGTGGCTGTTAATCCAGAGGATGAAAGATATAAGAGTTTAATTGGAAAAGAGATAAAACTTCCTTTTGTTGAAAGAATTATTCCTGTTATTGCTGATAAAGAAGTGGAAATTGAATTTGGAACAGGAGCAGTGAAAATAACCCCGGCACATGACCCGAATGATTTTGAAATAGGTCAAAGACATAAACTTCCGTTTGTTGTGGTAATTGATGAGGAAGGAAAAATGAATGAGATGGCAGGGAAGTTTACTGGAATGGATAGATTTCAGGCGAGAGAGAGAATTATTGAAGAACTTAAAAATATGGGGCTTTTAAATAAAGTAGAACCATATACCCATAGAGTAGGGCATTGTTATAGATGTTCTACTCCCATAGAACCATATATATCAACTCAATGGTTTGTGAGAATGGAGCCACTTTCAAAACAGGCAATAAGAGTTGCAGAAGAAAATAAATTAAAATTTTTCCCTGAAAGATGGAAAAAAGTTTATCTTAACTGGTTATACAATATAAAGGATTGGTGTATAAGCAGACAGATATGGTGGGGGCATAGAATTCCTGTATGGTATTGCGAGAATAAAAATTGTCCTCCAATTGTTTCAATGGATGAAGTAAAAGAATGTCCAGAATGTGGTAGCAAAAATGTAAAGCAGGATGAAGATGTTCTTGATACATGGTTTTCTTCCTGGCTGTGGCCATTTTCAGTTTTTGGATGGCCTGAAAAAACAGAAGACCTTGAAGTATTTTACCCAACAGATACTCTCGTAACCGCTCAGGAAATTCTATTTTTCTGGGTAGCAAGAATGGTTATGTCAGGTATGGAATTTATGGGAGAAATGCCTTTTGAAAATGTATTTATTCATGGAACTGTTCGGGATGATACAGGAAGAAAAATGAGCAAATCACTTGGCAATGCAATTGACCCTGTTGAAATAATTGAAAATTATGGTGCTGATAGTTTAAGGTTCAGTTTAATTTCTATGACTTCTTTTGGACAGGATGTTTATCTCTCAACGACTTTTTACATTAAAGGAAGAAACTTTATGAATAAAATATGGAATGCTTCAAGATATATAATAACACTCAACGAAGAAAGTAATGAAAAAATATTTGCTTCTGGAAAAATTGATTTTGAAAGTTTAAATTTTTCGGAAAAATGGATAATTATTAAACTCAATGAAACTATTAAAAAAGTGAGTGAATTACTTGAGAGATTTCACTTCAATGAGAGTATAAATGTTTTATATGATTTTTTCTGGCATACATTCTGTGATTGGTATATAGAAATAAGCAAAATATATAAAAATGAAAAAGAATATTTTCAGAAAAGCGTTATTCCTGTTTTGAATAAAGTTCTTATTACTTCTTTAAAACTATTACATCCATTTGTTCCTTTCATAACTGAAAAAATATGGCAAATTCTACGAAATTATGTATCAGACCTTGATGGTGAGTGCGTAATGATAAGTAAATGGCCTGAATTTGAAGAATACAGAGATGATGGAATAATTTTAAAAATGGATGAAATTATTGAAATTATAACAAATATAAGAAATATAAAAGCAAAAATTAAAATCCCTGTTTCAAAAACTATTGATTGTTTTATAGAAAGAGAGACAGGTAAAGTTGAAGAAAAAATAATTGAGACACTTGGAAAAATTGAATTTAAAAGAAAACAAGATATTGTAAAAAACAAAAATTATCTTGTAAAAAACTTATCATCGGGTAGACTTTTTATATCAATTGAAGGTATAATAGACATCTCAAAAGAACTGGAAAAACTGGAAAATGAAAGAGTAAAGTTAGAAAAATTACTGGAGAAAACAGAAAAAATGCTTTCAAATAAAAATTTTCTTGAAAAAGCCAAAAAGGATGTGATAGAAAAAACAAAACAAAATAGAATAAAACTTGAAGAAAAAATTGAAAATATAAAACAGGATATTAATTTCTTTAAGAAAAAAGGAGAATAAAATGTATGGATTTATAGAGATAGGAGGAAAACAATACAAGGTTGAAAAAGGAAAAAAATTTGAAGTTTTTAACTTAAAAAAAGAGAAAGACGAAAATATTGAATTTAATCCTGTATGTTTTTTTGATGGGAAGAAACTAATTTTTGAGAAAAACAAACTTAAAAATATAAAAGTCGTTTGTAAAGTGCTTGAAAATAAAAAAGGAGATAAAATTTATGTCTTCAAAAAAAAGCCAAAGACAGGATACAAAAAAGGATACGGACACAGGGACTATCTTACTGTATTAAAAGTTGAAGATATAAAAATAAAGTGAAAAAACATATTAAAGTTGTAAAGGAAAATACTTTAGCAGGAAAAAGGACATTAATAGTTGCTTTTGATAAGAAAAATTATGGAGAAACTAATGATTCAGTTAAAGAAATAAAACTCCTTTCAAAAACACTTAAATTAAATACAGTAAAAACAATTATTTTAAAAGAGGGAACAATATATCCTTCTACATACATAGGAAAAGGAAAATTATTTGAAATAAAAAAACTAATTGATGAGAATAAAATTTCTATGATTGTTTTTGAGAAGGAACTCTCACCTATCCAGCAAAGAAATATTGAGAATATTTTGAATGTGAGTGTAATTGATAGAACTCTCTTAATTCTTTACATTTTTGCTGACCATGCAAAAACAAAAGAAGGGAAAATACAGGTTGAACTTGCGCAATTATCTTATATACTTCCAAGATTGACTGGACATGGGATTGATTTATCCCGACCTGGAGGAGGGCTTGGAACAAGGGGACCAGGAGAGATGAAACTTGAAGTTTACAGAAGAAGGATAAAAGAGAGAATTAGCAAATTAAAAAAACAGATTAAAGAAATAGAAAAGCATAGAAATCTTTTAAGAAATTCAAAAAAAAGAAAGAAATACCTTTCTGTTTCTCTTGTTGGATATACAAATGTTGGTAAAAGTACTTTACTTAATAAATTAAGCAGTTCAAATTTATATGTTGCAAATAAACTTTTTTCTACTCTTGACCCTGCTACTCGTTTAGTTTACATAGGCGATAATAAATACTGTCTTGTAAGTGATACTGTTGGACTTCTTTACAACATACCTCACCATTTAATTGAGGCATTTAAATCAACCCTTGAAGAAATTAAATATGCTGACCTTCTACTCTGTATTTATGATGTTTCAATAAATATAGAAAAACAAAAAAATACTGTTTACCAGGTTCTTAAATTACTAAAAGTTGATGAAAAACCACGAATAGAGGTTTTTAACAAAATTGATTTACTGGAAAAAGAAGAATTGAATTTAATGATGATGCAAAACCCTGAAAATATTTTCATTTCTTCACTTACGAAAGATGGTTTTGATATTCTGAAAGAACGAATGCTGGAGGTTCTTTATGGAATTAGAGTTGGACAAAATTGATATTTCTCAGGTTGAAAAAATATGTAATGTAATTGATAAAAATAAAAGTTTTCTTATAACAGCCCATCAAAATCTTGATGGAGATGCTATAAGTTCTGAACTTGCTATGTTTTTACTTCTAAAGAAATTAAATAAAAAAGTTAGAATAATAAATTGGGATAAAGTCCCTTCAATATACAGGTTTTTGCCATCAATAAAAGAAGTTAAAATTTACGACAAGGAAAAATTCAGGAATAATTTTGATGTTGTGATTGTCCTTGATTGTGGTTCTCTTGAAAGAATTGTAGATATTTCAAATTATGTTAAAAACTCAATGTTAATAAATATTGACCATCATCTCACCAACTCACACTTTGGGAAGATTAACTGGGTAAATCCTGAGTTTTCAGCAACAGGAGAAATGATATATTTTATCATAAGAAAACTTAATAATATTGATAAAAAGATTGCCACCTGTATATATACTGCAATATTGACCGATACAGGCAGGTTTACTTATAGAGTGAGTAAATTTACAATGGATATAGTTAAAGACCTGCTAACTTACAAAATTTCTCCAGTTGAAATAGGAAGAAAGATTTATCTTGAAAAGCCATTTAAATCAATAAAATTACTTTCAGAAGCACTCAACAATCTTAAATTCAACCCGATAAACAGGGTATGCTGGATGAAGATAACTAAACAATTGTATAAAAAAACAAAAACAGATGAAACATATACTGAAGGATTTTCTGAATTTCTTTCTGAAATTAAAGAAGCAGAAGTTATTTTTCTTATAAAGGAAAAAGAAAATGGGACAAAAGTAAGTTTGAGAAGTAAGGGAAAGTTTGATGTTGAAAAACTTGCAAGAAAATTCGGTGGAGGTGGACATAGAGAGGCATCTGGTTGTTTTTTTAAAAATCTTGATGCAGAAAGCACTGAAAAAATAATCTTAAAAGAGATAAAAGAAAATGGACGGAATTATAAATGTAAATAAACCGAAAGGTATTACCTCCTATGATGTTATAAGATTTATAAAAAGAGAGTTTAATTTTAAAGGGAAAATTGGTCATGCCGGTACACTTGACCCATCAGCAGAAGGAGTTCTTATTATTCTTATAGGGAAAGCAACAAAATTAAGTTCGCGTTTAATGAAATTTGAAAAAGAATATATAAGTATGATGAAACTCGGAATAAAAACTGATACAGATGATATTGATGGAAAAGTTATAGAAGAAAGAGAAGTAAATGTAGAAGTAAAAGATATTATTAAAGTTATAAGAAGTTTTGAAGGAGAATATTTACAGACACCACCAGTTGTTTCAGCAATAAAACATCAGGGAAAACCATTGTATAAACTTTACAGAAAAGGAATAATAGTTAAACCAGAACCTAAACTTGTATCAATAAAGAAAATTGATATTGAAGAAATAAAACTCCCTTACATAAAAATAAAAGTTATATGTTCAAAAGGAACATATATAAGAGCACTGTGCAGGGATATAGGAGAAAAATTAGGTTGTTTAGCAACTCAAACAGAACTAAAGAGAACAAGAATAGGTCCTTTTTCAATAGAAAAAAGTTTGTCACTATCTGAATTAAAAGAAAGAGGTATTGATAATTCAATAATAACAATATGGGAGTTTTTACAGATTTTTGAAAAGGAAAATGGGACAAAAAAATCTTAAAATAAGTGTAGCAGGAGTTAGAGGAATATATCCTGAAAGTTTAAATCCAGAAATTGCTTTTAAATTTGGAGTCGCTTTTGCTCTTTATGGAAAAGGGAATACATTCTTTATAGGAAGAGATACAAGAATAAGTGGAGATGTTTTAACATCTTCTGTAATTTCAGGGATACTTTCTTCAGGGAAAAATGTTATAAATCTTGGGATAATTCCAACTCCACTTATTGAATATATCATTGAAAAGATTGAGAAAAAATATGGAATTATTATAACAGCAAGTCATAATCCTGAAAAATACAATGGGTTGAAGTTTTTAAATAAAAAGGGAAATTTTTTAAATCAGAATGACTGGGAGGAATTCTGGAAAGTAATTAAAAAATATAATAAATTTCATTATTCAACAAAACCTGGAAAAATTGAAAAAACTGATAAAAACTACAAAGAGATTTATTTTAAAGATATATACAATTCAGTAAATATTGAAGAAATAAGAAAAAGAAATTTCAAAGTTGTTGTTGACTGCTGTCAGGGGGTTTCTTCATTTTATACTGAAAAATTTCTTAAAGGTCTTGGATGTGATGTTATATCAATAAACAAATTCCCACCTGGAAAATTTTCTCATAATCCTGAACCACTTAAAGAAAATATGAAACAATTACAAAAAAAGGTCATTGAAGAAAAAGCAGATATAGGTTTTATCCAGGACCCTGATTGTGACCGTCTTGCCTTTGTATGTGAAAATGGCTATATACCTGGAGAAGAACTTACACTTACTGTTTGCCTTGATACAATATTAAAAAAAGAGAAAACACCTGTAGTTGTTAATTTATCTACCACTTCCCTTATTGACTTTATCTGTAAAAAACATAAAGTAAAAATTTACAGAACAAAAGTTGGTGAGATAAATGTAGTTGAAAAAATGAAAAAAATAAAGAGCAGGGCAGGGGGGGAAGGTAATGGTGGGGTTATATGGGGAAAAATTCATTATGGAAGGGATAGTTTTGTTGGAATGGCAATTATACTTGAAAGAATATCTTTAGAAAACAAAAAAATATCTGAAATAGTTAATTCATATCCAGAATATTCAATGATTAAAAGAAAATTTGAAATTAAAAACACTGATAAACTGATGGAAAAACTCAAAAAAATTTACAAAAAAGAGAAAATTGACCTCACTGATGGAATTAAAATTATAAGAGATAATGGCTGGATACATATAAGACCATCAGGAACAGAACCAGTTTTAAGAGTAATAGTAGA
>CAZRDZ010000002.1:0-22781 GCA_964599135.1 uncultured bacterium | reverse complement strand
CTTATAAGGCGAACTCCACAATTTGAAACAAGGAAGTTATTACCTGTGAAGTTGTGGAATGGATGGTTTACTGTGAAATCATAGACATATCCATTATATGGGATTTCCTTTATTTCAATAATTTTATCAAGCACAAAACCGGAATTTCCAAATTTTTCTCTTGTTTCCTTTTCTAACCGAGAAATATCCTCAAAAGAAAAGGAAACTCTTGGTTTTGTTTTTCTCCTTTCATAAATTGACCTTTCAATAAATCTTCTGTTTACCCATTCAGAATTTATTTCTGAAAATATAGAGTTTATACTATACCCTTCCTCTCTTAAAGATATTGCTACTTTCTCTGCTTTTTCTCTCACCTTTATTACTTTTTTCTTTTTTCTTAAATAAAAAGCGAAAACATTCCCTAAAAATGCTTTTTCTTTGTTGTATTCAAAGTTTATTCTCTCATAAAGATTTAAAAGATTTTCTAATTTTGAAGAAAGAATTAATCTTATTTGAATTTTATCATCAGAGTTTTTAATTTTTCTTATACTGATTTTCTTCGTTTCTACACCAAATTCTTCAAGAATTTTAGAGATTTGCTTAAAGAATTTTATTCCGCTTTCTTTATACTGGATTTTTTTATTCATTGATACGACAGGACAATAAATATTGTACTTATAACCTGTTAAGAATTTTGGAGAATTCATTTCTGCACCAAAGTAGGAAGCGAGAAATAACCTTTTACACCAGAGGGGAAGTTTAAGTATCCATTCAGGAATACAAAAATCTGAAGATATTTTTTTCCCATAAGGAACTCCCAGGGATATCAGGAATAAGGCGAGTGATCTTGAAGATGTTTGACAGGTATATGTTGTGGTTTCAAATTCATATTCTGAGTATTCTGTTTTTATTTTGTGTTTCCTCTTCCTTTCAGAAATAACACAGGAAAATCCAATTTTTTCAAGGTCTTTTTTTATTTCCTCAATGTCTTCCTTTTTACCAAAAAATGAGGTTAGAAATCCCTTCCCATCTTTTAAGAAAGAAATACTCCCATCACCCAGAATATATCCTATAATTTTTAAAATTTCAGGTAAAACAGGAGAATTGGATTTTAAAGGTAGAAGCCCATTTCCTTTAAGTTTGTTTATTATTTGAAGTAGAGAATTGCCATTTGAATTTTTGTTAAATAACCCCGCCACCTTTTTAAATCCTTCAATATCCAGAATTGTTTCTTCAGAAGGTTTTTCATAAGGAACACCTTTGAATGGGAAAACAACCACAAAATCACCAATTTTTAAATCTTTAACTTCCCTTTTCCCCTTCGGTGTCCAGAAAGGATGTTCCCCTGTTGCTTTAATTTCATATCCACTTTCTGTTTTAATAAAATAAATATTTTCATCAATTTTTCTTTTAATAAATCTTATTATCTTTGCATCTTCTTTTAATTTTTCCTCTTTATTAAAACATACAAGTTCTTCCCATTTTCCTTCACAATCTTTAATTGGTAAATAATAGCCGTATTTATGTAATATTTTTGTTTCACCTGTTAGACAGTTGATATCATAACCGACAAATCCAGGAACTATAACTCCTTTTTCCAGTTCAAAAGCACCAACTCCACCTATTGGAGCACCATATCCCCAGTGGACATCAGGCATTGCTAAACTATATTTAACTATTCCAGGGAGTTTTGCTACATTTACAACCTGAGCAACTGCATTATCCTGGACTGCTTTTTTGAGTAATTTTTCAGAGAGGA
The DNA here is from genome assembly GCA_964599135.1 of uncultured bacterium. Lineage (GTDB taxonomy): Bacteria > Ratteibacteria > UBA8468 > B48-G9 > JAFGKM01 > JAGGVW01. The sequence continues at coordinate 21,043 of CAZRDZ010000002.1, read as the reverse complement.
AAAGGACTCCATCAACCCTCATTCCATTACTTTTAGGTATTACCCATTTATAGTTATGGACTTTTTTTATATTTATATCTCCCATCTCACTTTTCAGAACCGGGTTCTAACAATTTTAATCCTCTCTCAATTGCTTTTTTACTCAAATCCTTCAGTTTCTCATTTCTTATTAATTTTTCAACTCCCCATAAAATATCCTCTTTTCCGAATTTATTAAACATCTTTTTTATGAATGGAATGAGTGCTCCAACAAAAATCATATTTGCAACTTTTCCATCACCAATTTTTTCTGCTTCTTCTGTTGCAGGGAATTCAAATGCCTTTCTATTTTTATTTTTAATGAGAGAACTGTTAAGGAAAATTAAAGCACCCTGTTTTAAGTAAGAGGAAAGCATATGAAATGATTTTTCATTAAGAAAAATACCTACATCGCATTCTGAAGAAATTGGAGAAAACACATCTTCAGAATTTGAAATTGTAAGAATGCAGTAAACATATCCTCCTCTCATTTCAGCACCATACGCAGGAAGACAGGAAACTTCAAGTCCACTTTTAATACAGGCATAAGAGAGAACTTTCCCAGCAGTTAAAATACCCTGTCCTCCAGCACCTCCAATTATTATCTGAACTTTACTTTTTTTCATTTAATTATGTCCACCATGCTTTTGGTTTTGGCTCTCTTATTATTACATTTTTTAAAAATTCAACTGCTTTTTTCAATCCTTCTTCAGTGCTCATTAAACTATCTTCATGCTCTATACTCAAAACACCATCATATCCAATCATCCTTAAAGTTGAGACAAAATCATTCCAGAATTCGTATCCATGTCCATATCCAACTGTTCTGAAAATCCAGGACCTATTTTGTTCGTCAAGATATGTTTTTGTATCAAGAACTCCATTAACTGATGTATTATAAGAATGTATTTTTGTATCTTTTGCATGAACATGATAAACAGCACCTTCAAGTTTTTTCAAAGCAGCAATTGGGTCTATCCCCTGCCAGAAAAGATGAGAAGGGTCAAAATTTGCTCCAATTTCTTCTCCAACTGCTTCTCTCAATTTTAAAAGTGTTTCAGGATTATAAACAACAAACCCTGGATGCATTTCAAGACATATTTCTTTTACATTATGTTGCCTTGCAAATTCAACTTCTTCTTTCCAGTAGGGGATAACTTTTTTCTCCCATTGCCACTTTAAAATTTCTGAGAAATCAGTTGGCCAGGGACAGGTAACCCAGTTTGGATATTTTGCATTTTCACTATCACCAGGACAACCAGAAAAAGTTATTATTCTTGGTATTCCAAGTTTTTCAGCCAACAAAATTGTTTTCCTCTGAATTTCCCTGTGTTCTTTCGCAATTTTCTCATCTGGATGAAGAGGATTTCCATGACAGGAAAGAGCAGAAATTTCAAGGCCTCTTTTTTCAACTTCTTTTTTAAATTCTTCAAGTTTTCCATTATCATTCAGAAGTTCATCTACTTTACAGTGAGCATCTCCAGGGTAATTTCCTGTTCCTATTTCAACAGCATCAAGTCCAAGTTCTTTTGCTTTATCAAGTGCTTCTTCAAAACTTTTATCTCCAAATAAAACCAGAAATACACCCAATTTCATCTTCTCCCCCTTTTAAACATTAAATTTTACTTCTGATATTTTGATTTTATACCTTTGTAAAAACTTAGTCAACTCCACCCTCTCCCTTCCATGCACATTAAAGTGCTCTCTTATACTAAACTCTGGTTTACCACCTATTTTAATTAATTTTTCAAAATCAGTTAAGTGGGGGTGGTAACTATCTCTATAACCATTTACTACTTTTTCTTGACAGAAAAAATATGATGGGGTAAAATAAAAAAAACTTGACAAACCCAAGAATAGGTTTTATTTTAATTTTGTTAAATTTTTTTGAAATATTTTGTGAAAAAAATCACAAATGAGAACATTATTTATACCAAAGAAGGACTGGGTAAATTTCCTGAAAGGAAAACTGCAGAAAGGTAGAATATATGCTCCTTTTGAATTTGAAGATAAACTTTTCTATTCATCTGTTTCTCAGGAAAATCTGGGAGAGATTGTTTACAATAAGGTAAGGCCTGTAGAATCTATTAAAATTTTCCTTTATCCATTCAAAGAAAGAGTTGTGCCTGAAATTGATGAAGTTGAAGAAATAATTGTAATGGGTGCTGCCTCCTGCGATGTTAGAGGAATTGAAATTCTTGATAAGGTTTTTATGGAAGGAGATTATGTTGACCTTAATTATAAAAAAAGAAGGGAAAAATTATTCATTATAAGTTTTGACTGTCAGCAACCATATCCAACCTGTTTCTGTGAAAAAGTTGGTATTCATCCATATCCAGAGAAAAATTTTGATATAAATATTTCAAAACTTGGAGAAGGATTTATTGTGGAAATAGGAAGTGAAAAAGGAGAAGAGTTTATTGGAAATGACCAGAGGTTTTTTGAAGTAACAGAGGAGCAAAAGAAAAAGAGAGATGCTTTGAGAAAAGAAGTTTCAAAGAAAGTGCAGGAAAATAATAAAGAATTTGACTTTGAAAATATAACCGAAAGAATGAAGGAACTGTATGAAACAGAGATATGGAAAAAACCCCCGGAAGTAGAAAATTGTGTTGCATGCGGAAGTTGTACTGCAAACTGTCCGACCTGTGTATGTTTCCTTCTGGAAGATACAGGTGCAGAAAATCTATTTAAAAAAATGAAAGTATGGGATAGTTGTCTTTACCCGGGATACGCAAAAATGGCAAGTGGCGCTACTCCAAGACCAACACTATATGATAGGTATGGAAATAGATTTTTGTGTAAGTATTCTTATATGGTTTCAAATTTCGGTATTCTTGGATGCACTGGTTGTGGAAGGTGTATCACAGGATGCATTGGAAAAATTGATAAAAGAAAAGTTATTACAGAGGTTTTGAAACAGAAGGTTTGAAAATGGGAGAAAATAAAAATATTTATGAGCCAGTAAAATGTGAGGTTCTGGAAGTAATTGAAGAATCTCCCACAATAAAAACAGTTGTTTTAAAGCCAGAGAAGAAGTTTAATTTTCTTGCAGGACAATTTGCTTCTTTAACTGTTCCCGGGGTTGGAGAAGCACCGTTTACTCCTTCTTCTTCTCCTTTTGACAAAGAAAAACTTGAATTTACTGTTATGAAAGTAGGAAGAGTTACAGAGAAAATACATCAGTTAAAGAAAGGAGATATAGTTGGAGTTAGAGGACCTTATGGAAGACCTTATCCTCTTGATATGTTTAAAGGAAAAGAAATTTTACTGGTAGGTGGAGGAGTTGGACTGGCTCCTATCAGAGCACTTTTCCTTGCACTTGTTGAAACAGCAAAAGATTATAAAAAGATTGTTTTTTGCTGTGGAGCAAAAACTCCTCAGGATTATATATACAAAAATCAGTTATTTGGTGACTGGCAAAAACTTTGTGATAAAATACCTCTTTCTTTCAGAATTACAGTTGATAAAAAAGATAAAAACTGGAAGTATATGGAAGGAGTGGTAACAGTTACTCTTGATAATCTTGATATGGATATTAAAAATTCATTTGTTGCTGTTTGTGGTCCCCCAATAATGATGAAGTTTACAACTTTAAAACTTCTTGAAATTGGATTTACTCCAGAACAGATTTATCTTTCAATGGAAAGGAAAATGTATTGCGGAGTGGGACATTGCAGACACTGTCTTATTGGAGATTTATTTGTATGTAAAGATGGACCTGTCTTCACTTATGCAGAGATAAAAGATAAACCAAATATATGGGTGTAGAGATGAAGAAATTATTTATTGACTATGACAAATGCATGGAGTGTTCTGAATGCACTGTGAAATGCAGTTATATTATGCATCCTGAAAATAATGGAATAACCAGTTTGAGAGAAGAAATAGCATTCCTTTTTGCCTGCAGGAGATGTGAAGATAATCCCTGTATAAATGTGTGTCCAAATGAAGCATTGAAGAAAGAAGATGGGGTGGTGAAGAGAGCAAATTTCTTATGTATTTCCTGTAAGAGTTGCTCACTTGCCTGTCCATTTGGGACTATTTTGCCAGAAATTATTCCTTATCTTACAAGCAGGTGTGATAGATGTCTTGAGAGATTGAAGGAAAATGAAATTCCTGAATGTGTAAAAAGTTGTAAATACGATGCAATTAAGTTTGTTGAAGAAGATGAGATAAAAGAAGAAGAAAATATTTATGAGTTTGATAATATAATTGTGAAAGTTTTTAACTGGCTTGCACTTTACGGGATAAAGAAATGAGTGTGCCATTTGTAATTTTGTATTTTATTGGAGGTTTCGTATTTTTGAGCGTGAGTGGACTTATAGCAATGTGGATTGATAGAAAAGTTACTGCAAGAATTCAGTTTAGAGTTGGACCTCCCTGGTATCAGAATTTTGTTGATTTTATAAAATTGACAGGAAAGGAAGTTTTAATTCCTGAAAAGGCGAATAAGTTAATTTTTGTTTCTTCTCCTGTTGCTGCTTTAATGGCTGCTTCTCTTTCAGGTGTAATTCTTCTTCTCGCTTTGAAAAAAATTGGATTTGCTGGTGATATAATTTTGCTTGTTTACCTTCTTGTTATTCCTTCTCTCGCTATAATTCTGGGTGGGAGTTCATCAGGAAATGTCCTTGCTTCTGTTGGGGTTAGTAGAGAATTGAAACTCCTTCTTTCTTATGAATTACCTTTTATATGTGCAATAATAATAGCGGCCATAAAAGGTGGTTCAACAACTTCTCTTACAAAGATAATGACTTACCAGCAATCTACAGGGATTTCGGTGTTTTCAATTTCTGGAATTATAGGGTTTTTCATTTCAATTTTTGCTCTTCAGGGAAAACTTGGACTTGTTCCTTTTGACCTTGCAGAAGCAGAAGGAGAAATTTCTACCGGTGCTTTCATTGAATACTCTGGAATACTTCTTGGATTTTTCAAACTTGCAAAGGCAATTCTTTACATTGTTGCTCCATTATTTATTGTATGTCTTTTCCTTGGTGGGATTTCTTTTAATTCTGTTGGGAAAGGAATAAATGGAATTTTGAAATATGTTCTGGTGCTTGTTATAATGATTTTGATTAAAAACACAAATCCAAGAGTTAGAATTGACCAGGCATTTAAGTTTTTCTGGATAAAGTTAACTCTTTTGGGAATTATAGGAATATCTCTTGCATTTTTAAGGTGGTGAAAAATGAGTATGAAAATAAAAGCGTTGAAGAAAAGTTTGTGGGTTTATCATTTATGCACTGGTGGCTCCTGCAATAATTGTGATATTGAAATACTTGACCTTTTAACTCCAAGATATGATGTTGAAAGGTTTGGAATGGTTCTTGTTGGTTCTCCAAGGCATGCTGATGTTTTACTGTGTACTGGAATTGTTAATAAGAAATGTGTGGACAGGGTTAAAAAACTTTATGAACAAACAGCAAAACCCTGTGTTGTTGTTGCTGTTGGAAGTTGTGCCTGTTCTGGTGGAATTTTTAGAGATGGGTATCAAATGGCAGGACCTCTTAACAAAATAATTCCAGTGGATATTTATATTCCAGGTTGTCCACCAAAACCAGAAGCAATGATATCAGCAATAGTTAAATTTCTGGAGAAATTAAAATGATAGAGAAATTAAAAGAGAAACTGGGGGATTTGATAAAGGATACGAAGGTTCATAATGAAAGAAGAATTTATATTACGGTTGATAAGAAGGACTTGAAAAAGGCGGTAAAGATAGTTTTTAAAGATATGGGAGCAAGATATGTAATTGTAACTGGAGTGGATAATTTCAATAAATTTGAACTCCTTTACCATTTTTCTTTTGATAAAGAAGGTGGAGTTATAACTTCTCTCAGGGTATTTCTTGATAAGGAAAAGGCAGAAATTGAGACACTTTCAGATTTAATCCCGGGTATTGCCTGGATTGAAAGAGAAATATGGGAACTTCTTGGAATAAATTTTGCTGGTCATCCTAATTTAACACATTTACTTTTAAGAAATGACTGGCCAGAAGGTATTTATCCATTGAGAAAAGAGGCAAAAGAAGATGGAAAAAAATAAAAAAGTTGTTGTTCCAATTGGGCCGTATCATCCTCTTTTAGAGGAGCCAGAATATTTTGAACTTCACTGTGAGGGGGAAAGAGTTGTTGATGTGAAATGGCAGCCAGGATATAACCACAGAGCAATTGAAAAACTTTCTGAAAGTAAACACTGGGACCAGGTTACCTTTCTTGTTGAGAGAATTTGTGGGATATGTTCAACTTCACATCCAATTGCTTACTGTAATGCTGTTGAGGATTTGCTCGGGATAGATATTCCAGAAAGGGCAAAATACATAAGGAGTATAGTTGGAGAACTTGAAAGAATACACAGCCATCTGCTCTGGGTTGGTCTTGCAGGTCATTTCCTCGGGTATAACACAGTTTTTATGTGGGCATGGAAATACAGAGAACCGGTACTTGATATGTTTGAAATAATAACAGGGAACAGAAACCACTATGCAATGCTCAGAATAGGGGGAGTAAGGAGAGATATTGAAGATGAAGATATACCACTTTTGAAAAAAACACTTGAGGGATTGAAAGGAAAACTTGAAATGTTAACAAAGGCAGTTCTTGATGACCCTGTTCTTGCAGCAAGATTGAAAGGAGTTGGAGTTTTGACAAAAGAGGATGTTAAAAATTATGGAGCAGTGGGGCCTGTTGCAAGGGCATCTGGAGTTGATATTGATGTTAGAAAAGATGAGCCCTATGCTGGATATAACCTTGTTGAATGGAAAGTTATAACAACTGAAAATGGGGATGTTTTTGATAAAGCAGTTGTCAGATTACTTGAAATTTTTGAAAGTATAAAGATAATAGAACAATCCCTGAATGCAATAAAAGGGAAGAAAGGTGAAATATGGAAAGAAGTAAGAGAAATCCCGGAAGGTGAAGGAATAGGTCATCATGAAGCACCCAGAGGAGAAACATTCCATTATATAAGGAGTGATGGAAGTAATAGACCTGTAAGGCATAAAGTGAGAGCACCAAGTTATACCAATATTCCAACATTTAAAGCAAGTTGTATAGGAGAAACAATATCTGATGTTGCTATAATTCTGGCAGGAGTTGACCCTTGCTATTGCTGCACTGAAAGAGTATCTGTCTATGAGGCAAAAACAAGAAAGAAACTGTATGGATATAAAGAACTTGTTGAACTTTCAAGGAAAAAAACAGAAAAATTGAGAAGAGAGATATAAATGGAAAGTTTAATAATTAATCTGATTGTATGGTGTTTTATTGCAGGAGTTCTTATAAGGATTATTCCTGATAAAGTTAAATTTGTAAAAGAAGCAATTGCTTTAATCACAACCTTCATTCTCTTTATATCTGGGATATTTCTTTTTGGAAAGAGAGGGTATGTGCCTGGAGGATGGTTTATTTATGATAATCTTTCAATGATTGCTTTCCTTGGTATAACAATTTTTGGACTTCTCATTACAATTTACAGTTTATCCTATATGAAAAACAGGGAATTTAAAAATAAATACTACGCATATATTCTCTGGACCCTCTCCTGTGGAACAGGAGCAGTATTTTCCAATCATTTAATCCTTTTTGCTGTCTTCTGGGGTTTCCTTGGAGCCACTTTATATCTTCTTGTAAATCTGGGAGGAGAAGATGCCTCTTTACCTGCCAAAAAAACATTCATAATTGTTGGAGGAACGGATTCTTTCCTCCTCCTGGGTATAGGAATCTTGTGGGCTTTGACAGGCACATTCTTCATTGATGAAATTCACATTATGCTTAAAACAGGAATTGCTTTTGCTGCTTTCTTCTGTCTTTTAAGTGCATCTCTTGCAAAAGCAGGAGCAATGCCATTCCATACCTGGATACCTGAAATTTCTGAAACTGCCCCTGTTTCTGTTCTGGCGTTTCTTCCTGCATCTCTTGATAAACTTCTTGGAATATATTTCCTTGCAAGAATATGTCTTAATCTCTTTAATTTTCATTATGGTATGTGGTTTCTCCTGAGATTTATAGGAGCATTTACAATTGTGGCGGCTGTAATGATGGCACTTGTTCAGCATAATGTTAAAAAACTTTTATCATACCATGCAGTAAGTCAGGTTGGATATATGGTTCTCGGAATAGGAAGCGGAAATCCCATTGGAATAATTGGTGGTCTTTTCCATATGATAAATAATGCAATATACAAGTGTGCTTTATTTCTTGGTATTGGAGCAGTCGAAGAGAAAGCTAAAACAACTGAACTGAAAAATCTTGGTGGAATTGGGAAACTGATGCCCATTACATTTTCAGCATTTCTCATTTCTTCTTTAGCAATTTCAGGTGTTCCGCCCTTAAATGGATTTTTCTCTAAATGGATGATTTATCAGGGACTGTTTGAAGGAGCAAAATCTGACCCCAATTTTTCATGGGCTTTGTGGATAATTGCTGCAATGATAGGAAGTGCATTAACTCTTGCAAGTTTTCTTAAAGTGATACATTCAGTTTTCCTCGGAAAGAAAAAAGAATATAAAGAAGAGATAAAAGAAGTATCTTTCAATATGGTATTTCCACCAGTAATGCTTTCTCTTTTGTGTATAATTATAGGATTTGGATATAGGGGCTTTGTTTCCAGATTCCTCTCCCGGATTATACCAGGTTCTTACAATTTCACTATTCTTGGAAGTTCTACTATACTGATACTAATAGCCCTTTTAATAGGACTTATCAGTTTTGCTATAGTTTCCTCAATAAAAGTAAGAATTGTTCCAAATTTTATTGGAGGAGAAGAAGTAAAGGAAGAAATGGATATGAGCGGAACTGAGTTTTACAGAACAATTGAAGAGATGGGATTTTTCAAAAAAGTGTATGAACTTGCAAAAAATAAAATTTTTGATATATATGAGATAGGTAAAGGTATTGTGTTTTATTTTGGGAAAATTTTCAGGTATTTACACAGTGGAGTTTTGCTTACATATCTTTCATGGATAATGTTTGGACTTATTGTGCTTCTGTTTATATTTATGAAAATGTGAGGAAAAGATGATAGAGATTATTGTTGGATTACTTTTGATTTTCATAGTGATGGCTTCTATAATTGCACTTGAAACAAAGGATTTACTTTCTGCTGTTGTGTCTTTTGGAGCAGTTGGTGCCTTTTGCAGTATAATTTACCTGCTTATTGGAGCCCCTGATATAGCAATTACACAACTTGTTGTTGAGGTTCTTTCACTTGTTATACTTATTAGAGCAACAATAAGAAAGGACTTAACAACAATAGATGAAGATAGAGATTTCTTTGGACTCGTTGCAACACTTGCAATTCTTTTTGTATTTTTCCTTTTTGGAATTGAAGCATTGAGATGGTTACCTGAATTTGGAACCCCTGCTTTTGTTTTAAATTCTTCTGCTCCGACAAACAGATACCTTCTTAATGGATTGAAAGAAACAGGAGCAGCGAACATAGTTTCAGCAGTTTTACTTGATTACAGAGGTTATGATACTCTTGGAGAAGCAACTGTCCTTTTCACTTCAATACTTGGAGCACTTGCAATACTGAGGATTTATGCAAGAAAGAGGAGAAAATAAAATGGAAGAAAAAGGGTTAAGTGTTATAGTTAAAACAGTAACAAGATGGTTAAAAGGATTTATATTCCTTTATGGAATTTATATTGTTATATATGGACATTTAACTCCTGGCGGGGGATTTCCTGGTGGAGTTATAATTGCAGGCACATTTATATTAATCACTCTTGCTTTCGGAAAAGAATATGCCCTCGGAAAAATGGGAAAACTTCTTGCTTCTGAACTTGATAGCCTTGGAGCACTTTTATTTCTTTTGATTGCTTCTATGGGTATTTATTTTACAGGGACATTTTTTACAAACTTTATTGAGAAATTTCATCCAACAGGGAATTTCAGATTATTCAGTGCAGGAATTATTCCTTTATGTAATTTAAGTATAGCGATGAAAGTTGGAGCATCGCTTTTTATGGTGTTTATAATTTTTGCAGTTGTAAGAGTTGTTTTTGAAGATGGTAAAGGAAAACTTATTTCTACTGAAAAGGAGAAGAAATGATATATTACCTGTGTTTTCTTGTGTTTCTAATAGGAGTTTATGGGGCTCTCTGTAAGAAGAATATCGTCAAGATAATTCTTGGATTGATGCTTATGGAATACGCAGTTAATCTTTTCATTGTTCTTGTGGGATACAGGAAAGGCGGAATTGCTCCAATTATGAATAAATCAATGAGTTTGAGTGAATTTGTTTCAAAATCTGTTGACCCGCTTCCACAGGCGTTTGTTCTTACTTCAATAGTTATAGGTCTTGGTATTCTTTCTTTAATGGTAGCAGTGGCAATAAGGTTATATGAGAGATATGGAACTTTTGATATAACAGAAATGAAGAAATTGAGAGGTTAAAATGATAGGACCACAGATTTTTATTGCTTTACCACTGGGGATGGCATTCTTTATACCGATGGTTTCAAGGAAACTCAAATGGTTCCCTGATGTTTCTGGAAATATAACAACTTTTCTTCTGCTTCTCTTTACTTTACTTGTTGCAGGAGAAAACACAACTTATTATATGGGAAACTGGCCTCCACCTTTTGGGATAGTTCTTGTTCTTGATGGATTTTCCTGGTTTCTTTTACTGGTAATAAATCTTATTGCCTTTATGTCAACTCTATTTTCAGTAAGTTATATGGAAAAACTTTATACTTCAAAACTCAGATATTATTCCCTCTTCCTTCTGATGGTTGCTGGTATGAATGGCGTTGTCTTAACAGGGGACCTTTTTAATCTTTTTGTATTCCTTGAAATTTCTGTTATTTCTGCTTATGCTCTTGTTGGTTTTGGTTGTCAGGCAAGGGAACTTGAAGCATCCTTTAAATATATTGTGATGGGAACAATATCTTCCCTTTTCATTCTATTTGGAATAGGGATTTTATATGGGAATTTTGGAACAGTTAATATGGCTCAACTTGCTCAGTTTATAAGAGGAGATGGCTTTAATAATCTTATAGCATTTTCTTTCATCCTTCTTGTTGTTGGTTTTCTCATAAAAGCAGCCATTGTTCCTTTCCACGCATGGCTTCCAGATGCTCACCCTTCCGCTCCTTCTCCAATGAGTGCCATGCTTTCAGGAGTTGTTGTGAAAGCATGTGGTGTCTATACAATTGTAAGGATAACTTTTAATGTTTTTGGATTTAATCCGATGATTTCAAATATATTTCTTTACACCGGTGTTCTTTCAATGATGGTAGGAGTTATCCTTGCTCTTATTCAGTTTGATTTCAAAAGATTGCTTGCATATCACACAATAAGCCAGATTGGATATATATTTGTAGGTTTTGGACTTGGAACTCCTCTTGGAATAATTGGGGGTCTTTTCCATCTTTTAAATCATTCAATCTTTAAATCTCTTCTCTTTCTTGGTGCAGGAAGCGTGGAATATGAAACAGGAACAAGAGATTTGAACAAGATGGGAAATTTGATTAAAAAGATGCCGGTAACTTCATTTTCAACTCTCATCGGTTCTCTTTCAATATCAGGAATACCACCTTTCAATGGGTTCTGGAGTAAATTGATAATCATAATAGCAGCAGTAAAAGCAGGAAGGCCTGTTATCGCTCTCTGGGCAGTAATTGGGAGTATTCTTACTCTTTCTTCTTTCTCTAAAGTTCAGAAATATGCATTTTTTGGAAAAGGTGAAGAGTTTGATAAAGAAAAATGGAGTGATTATAAGGAAGTTCCTTTCCTGATGAGAATATCAATGGTTTCTTTAAGTATTTTATGTGTGGCAACTGCTTTCTTTGTTTATAACTGGACAGAAGGACCTCTTAATTCTGTGATAAAAATTCTTACCGATGGAGTTTTGCCTTATATAAATAAAATATTGGGGAGTTAGAAATGAAAAAAGGCGTTTTATTTATACTGCTTTTTATGGTCTGGATATTACTCACATGGCCATTTGGAAAGGATATTGATTACCAGAGTATTTTTATAGGACTTATTGTTTCTTTCTTTTCTTCTCTTATTTTTGGAGATGGCTTTACTCAATCACCACATAAATTTTTAGGAGTAAAGAGGTATTTCTGGAGCATTGTTTATATTCCCGTGTTTCTTTATTATTGTCTGCTTGCAAATCTTGATGTTGCTTTCAGAGTTTTACACCCTGCACTACCGATAAATCCAGGAATTGTAAAAGTTAAAACAAAGTTGAGGAGTAAGTCAGGAATAACTGCTCTCGCAAATTCAATAACACTTACTCCCGGGACAATGAGTGTTGATGTTGAGCCTGAAAGTGGATATATTTATGTTCACTGGATATATGTTAGAACACAGGATATAGAAAAAGCAACAGAAATTATAGTAAGAAGGTTTGAAAAAATTCTAAAAAGGATTTTCGAATGATTGGATTTGCATATGGAGTGCTTGTAATCTGCTGTGCTTTATGCCTTTATAGAGTGGCGAGAGGACCAACTCCAGCCGACAGAATTGTTGGGACAGATATTCTTGGTATAGTAATTGTTGGTTTCTGCAGCGTTGTTGCAATTAAAACAAAACAGGAATTTTATATGTATATTGGTCTTGCATGGGCACTTTTGAGTTTCATAGGAACAGTAGCCCTTGCAAAGTTTCTTGAAGGAAAGGGATTTGATGAATAAGAGGAGAGAAAGATGAAACTTACTGGTTTTATAATTCTGACCATAGGAGTTTTATTTGACCTTTTCGGTTGTATTGGACTTATCCGTCTTCCAGATGTTTACAATAGATTACAGGCATCAACAAAATGTGTAACTCTTGGGACTTGCTTGATACTTGTTTCTGTGATGATATTTGTGGGAGGAGCAGCAACAGCAAAAGCATTTTTAACAGGTATTTTTATTTTAATTGCTTCTCCAACAGCAGCACATGCATTATCAAGAGCATCACATAAAGCAGGAATATCTCTCTGGGAAGGAAGTGTATGTGATAAACTGGAGGAAGATAAAAAATGAGAAAACCAAAATTAAGGGAACTTAAAGAGGCATTAACTTCGCTATTTACAAAACCATATACTACAAAATTTCCTTATCAGCCACATACTCCACCAAAGAGATTTAGAGGAAGACCAAAATTTGATGAAAAAGAATGTGTTGGGTGTGGTGGATGTGCAAATGTTTGCCCTTCAAATGCAATAGAACTTATTGATAATCCAGAGGAAAAGAAAAGAATTTTAATCCATCATCCTGATAAATGTATTTTCTGTGGAGAATGTGAGAGGAACTGTATAACTGAGAAAGGAATAAGATTAACACAGGAATTTGATATTTCTTATTTTGATACTCCAGAAACTGTTGAGAATAAAGTTGAACATAATCTTGTTATTTGTGGAAACTGTGGAGAGATAATTGGAACTGAAAAACATATAAGATTTATATATAGAAAACTTGGGAACCTTGCATTTTCTCAACCAATACTTATAACAAAAGCAATTGAAAATCTTGAAATAAAAACAGAAGCAGAGGAAAAAATACTTCCTCCAATTCAGAGAACGGATATTCTTAAAGTAGTATGTCCTAAGTGCAGACGGGTTGCTTTCATATCTGACGAAAAAACAGAACAGAAAAAATAACTGGAAATCACTTCACAATTGGTAAAAACCAGTAAATTAAACTAAAATTTCTCCTTCTTAAAAGGAGTTGAAAAATGCATGAATTCACTGTAGTTTTAAATTTACTGAAAATTCTTGATAAAATTTGTGAGGAAAAAAAAGCAAAAAGAGTTCTAAATATAAATATTAAAATAAATCCATACAGTTGTCTTGATGAAGACAATTTAAATTTTGTATTTTCATCAATGAGTAAAGGAAAGAAAGTTTATGAAGGAGCAAAAATAAATGTTAAAAAGGGAAAAGACCCTTTAATGAGAGAAATTATAGTGGAAAACATTGAAATAGAGGTGAAAAATGGAAATTAAAGTGATAAAAGTTGGAGCAAGTGTTTTTGAAGAAAATGAGAAAATTGCAGAAGAGGTGAAGAAATTTTTGAAAAGCAGAGGCATAATTTCCTTCAATTTTATGGGTTCCCCTGGAAGTGGAAAAACAACAATTCTTGAAAGGACCGTTTCCTTATTGAAGGAGAATTACAGAATAGGAGTGATTGAGGGAGATATAGCAGGTAGTTATGATGCAAAAAAGTTTGAAAAGTTTAAAATTCCTGTTGTGCAGATAAATACTGGGGGAGCATGTCATCTTGATGCAAATATGGTAAAATCTGGAATTGAAAATCTCCCGGTAAAAGACCTTGAAGTAATTTTTGTTGAAAATGTAGGTAATCTTGTATGTCCTGCTGAATTTGAAATAGGAACAGGAATAAATATTGTAGTTGTGAGTGTTGTAGAAGGAGATGATAAACCGAAAAAATATCCTCTTATGTTTAAAATTTCAGATATATGTATTGTGAATAAAATTGATATTCTTGAATTTTCAGATTTTAATCCTGAAAAATTTAATGAAAGAGTTTTATCAGTAAATGATAAAATAAAAATTTTCAACTTATCAGCAAAAACAGGAAAAAACTTCAACCAGTGGATTGACTTTGTCAAAAATAGTGTGAGAAGATGAAAGAAAAAATTGTGATAATGGGAGTTGGAAATATCATTAGAGGAGATGATGCAGCAGGAGTTATTATTGCTGAAAATTTAAAAAAGAAAATAAAAAGGGAAGATGTAAAAATTATCAATGCTGAAGAAACTCCTGAAAACTGGGCTGGCAAGATAGAGAAAATATCTCCAGAAACTCTTATCATTATAGATGTGGTTGATTTCAATTCTTTTCCAGGAGATGTTAAAATTTTTTCAATTGATGAAATAGAAGAAACAACTTTTACCACACATAATTTTTCATTCCCTTTCCTTTTTGGAAATCTCAAGGAAAAGACAGAAATTTTAATAATAGGAATTCAACCAGGTAAAATCAATATAAAGGAAGGAATTTCAGAGAAAGTAAAAAAGGGAATGGAAAAAGCAGAAGTAATGATTGAAAATATATTGAAAAAGAGAGTTTAACCAGTGAGGAAAAATGAAAAAGATAAAGATAAAAGCAGGCAATGTAGAGGTAAAGGGAGAGTTGAAAGAAACCTCACTTGCGGAAAAAATTTTCAGTTCTCTACCATTTTCTTCAAAAGCAAATATATGGGGAGATGAGATTTATTTTGAAATTCCTGTTGATGAAAAAGTAAAAAATGGAGTGAAAGAGGTTGAAAAAGGAGATATAGCATACTGGCCTGATGGAAAATGTATGTGCCTGTTTTTCGGACCAACTCCAATAAGTCATTCAGGAAAAATAATCCCTGCAAGTGAAGTTGAAGTTTTAGGAAAAATCACAGAAGGGATTGAGAACTTAAAGGAAGTAAGCGCTGGAGAAGAAATTGTTGTTGAAAAAGAATGAAAATATCCCACAAAATACCATAAGATTTAAAGAAAAGGAGTTAATGACAGAATTTTTTAAAGCAGGAAGAAGTTTCTGTGAAATTGTTAAAAATGAAAAAAAGTAATAAAGAGAGAGTGTGCTTGAAAATATCAGGGACTGTGCAGGGAGTGGGTTTCAGACCAACAGTTTACAGATATGCAAAAGAAGAAAAACTTTCAGGTTTTGTATGTAATACTTCTGAAGGTATTTACATAGAAATTGAAGGGAAAAAAGAAAAAATTGAAAAATTCATAGAAAAAATAAAAAAATTCCCTCCTTCAAGAGCAAAAATAAAAGAGATAGAAGTTTTTTCTATTGAGATTAAAAATGAAAAAGAATTCAGAATAATTGAAAGCAAAGAAGAAAAAAACAGAAAAGTGGAAATTTCTCCTGATATTGCTACCTGTTCTGAATGTGTAAAGGAAATGTTTAATCCCCAAGATAGAAGATATCTCTTCCCTTTTATAAACTGCACCAGTTGTGGACCACGATTTACGATAATAAAAGATATTCCTTATGATAGGGAAAAAACAACAATGAGTAAATTTAAAATGTGTGAGAAATGTAAGGAAGAATATGAAAACCCTGAAAGCAGGAGATTCCATACTCAACCAAATTGCTGTTTCTCCTGTGGCCCTTCTATAAAACTTTTAAATTCAAAAGGGATAGAAATAGAAGAAAATATTGAGGCAATAAAAAAAGTATCTGAATTGCTTGAAATGGGGAAAATTGTTGCTATAAAAGGGATAGGTGGTTTCCATTTATCCACAATTACTGAAAAAAAAGTGATAATTGAATTGAGAAATAGAAAGAAAAGGCCAACAAAACCGTTTGCTCTTATGGGGAGGGATATAAACACAATAAAAAAATGCTGTTTTGTTTCAAAAGAAGAAGAAAAACTTCTCCTGTCTCCTCAATCTCCTATTGTTCTTCTGGAGAAAAAAAATAACTTTCTTCCGGATGAAATTGCTCCTTCTAATAAATATCTCGGATTTATGCTTCCCTACTCTCCAATCCATCATCTTCTCTTCCATTTCGGTAAATTTGATATTCTTATTATGACAAGTGCCAACATTTCTGAAAAACATATAATTTACGATAATGAAAAAGTATTTTCAGACCTTAAAGATGTGGCGGATTTCTTTCTAATTCATAACAGGGATATATATAAAGGTTGTGATGATAGTGTTTTAAAATACTTCTCTGAAATAAAAAAAGAAATATTTATAAGAAGAGCAAGGGGTTATGTTCCCTCTCCAATTCAGGTAAATTTTGAAATAAAAAAAGAGGTAATTGCTTCTGGAGGAGAATTGAAAAATACATTTGCACTCGGAAAAGGAAGAAATGTTATTCTTTCCCAGCATATAGGAGATATAAAGGATTATGAAAATTTTCTTTTTTTTGATGACAATCTAAAACATTTCAAAAAAATATTTGAAGTAAATCCTGAAGTTATTGCTTTTGATATGCACCCTGAATATCTTATTTCAAAATATGCAAGAGAGATTGCAAGCCATCATAACCTTATCTCTGTTGAAGTTCAGCATCATCATGCACATATTGCTTCCTGTATGGCTGAAAACTTTCTATCTGACAGAGAAGTTATAGGAGTATCTTTTGATGGGACTGGATATGGAGAAGATGGAAGAATCTGGGGAGCAGAGTTTTTAATATGCAATTACAGAAAATATGAAAGATTTGCTCATCTTCAATATATCCCTTTACCTGGTGGAGAAAAGGCAATTGAACAACCCTGGAGAACAGCAGTTAGTTATCTATACCACACATTTGGACCTGAATTCTTTAATCTTGATATTGATTTTTTGAAAGAAATAGAAAAACACAGAATTGAAAGTTTAATAGAGATGATGAAAACCAATATAAACTGTCCTCTTGCTTCAAGTATGGGAAGATTATTTGATGCAATAAGCAGTTTATGTTGTATATGTCATAAATCAAACTATGAAGGAGAAGCAGCAGTTATGCTTGAAATGAAAATCAGCCAGGATAAAGGTTCACCATATCCATTTGAGGTGAAAAATGAAAATGGAGTGAAAATTATAAAATTTGATGGAATTATAAAAGGAGTGGTGGAAGATTTAAAGAAAAAGAAGGGAGTTGAAAATATATCCATCAGATTTCATCTTACAGTTGCAGAAATTATAAGAAAGATATGTAGAGATATAAGAGAAAAAAAGGGGATAAGAGAGGTAGTTTTAAGTGGTGGTGTCTTTCAGAATTTTTTCCTTTTGAAGAAAGTGTATAATTCTCTGAAAAAAGATGGATTTGAAGTTTACACACATAACAGAGTTCCTCCAAATGATGGTGGGATTTCTCTTGGCCAGATAGCAATTGCTTCCCATCTCCTTTAAGCCAAATCTGGTTTGTCCCGGAATTTGTTTATATAGCAGGGAAGTGATAAAATAACTCACAATGAATTTTTATAAGAGGATGTGATAAAAAAATGTGTCTTGCAATTCCTATGAGAGTAATTGAAGTAAAAGGAGAAGAAGCACTGGTGGAAATTGGGGGGGTTAAGAAAAAAGTTATTATAAATCTTGTAAAAGATGTAAAAACTGGTGATTATCTTATAGTTCATGCCGGTTTTGCAATACAGAAACTTGATGAAAAAGAAGCACTGGAAACTTTAAAACTTTTGAAAGAAATGGAAGAATGAAATATATACAGGAATACAGAAATCCAGAAATCATTAAAAGAATATTATCAGAAATAGAGGAAGAAGTTAAAAATTATTCAGGAATTATAAACCTGATGGAAGTTTGTGGAACACACACAATGCAAATAGGAAAATTTGGAATAAGAAAACTTTTACCAGAAAATATAAATCTTCTTTCAGGGCCAGGGTGTCCTGTATGTGTAAGTCCCAATTCTTACATTGATAAAGCAATAGAATTTTCAAAAATTAAAAATACAGTTGTTGCAACTTTTGGAGATATGATGAAAGTTCCTGGTTCTTACTCTTCTCTGGAAAAAGAGAAAAGTAAAGGATATGATATAAGAGTTGTGTATTCTTCCATAGATTGTATAAAAATGGCAGAAGAAAACCCTGATAAAAATATTATATTCCTTGGAATTGGTTTTGAAACAACTGCTCCAGTTGTTGCTTCTACAATTAAAATTGCAAATTCAAAAAAAATAAAGAATTTCTATGTATTTTCAGGTCATAAATTAATTCCTCCAGCAATGGAAATTCTTGTGGAAGATGAGGAAGTTGGGATAGATGGTTTTATATGCCCCGGTCATGTAAGCACAATAATTGGGAGCAAACCATACAATTTCATAGCAGAAAAATATAACATTCCCTGTGTTATTGCTGGTTTTGAGCCAGTTGATATTCTCCATGCCATATACTTACTTGTAAAAAAGTCCATTGCAGGAGAAGGAGAAGTGATAATTCAGTATAGAAGGGCGGTAAGAGAGGAAGGGAATAAAATTGCCCTTGAAACTATGAATGAAATTTTTGATACTGTGAGTTCAGAATGGAGGGGTATTGGAGTTATAGAAAAAAGCGGTCTTAAAATAAAAAAAGAATTTAAAGAGTTTGATGCAGAGGAAAAGTTTAAAATTGAAATGAAGGAAACAAAAGAACCTGAAGGTTGTATATGTGGAGAAATTCTTAAAGGAAAGAAAAAACCGAATGATTGCAAACTTTTTGCTTCCTTCTGCAATCCTGAAAATCCAGTAGGTCCCTGTATGGTTTCATCAGAAGGGACATGTGCGGCTTATTACAGATATGAAAGATAAAAGAATAACTCTTTCTCATGGAGCAGGTGGAAAATTAATGCATAACTTAATTGAAGAAATTTTTAAAAGACATTTTTCAAATCCACTCCTTGACATTTTTGACGATGCATCAGTTTTTCCTTCCCTTCCTGAAAAAGAAATATGTTTTACCACAGATAGTTATACAGTCCAGCCAATCTTCTTTCCTGGCGGAGATATAGGAAAACTTGCAATATGTGGAACAGTAAACGACCTTTCTGTTTCTGGAGCAAAACCTTTTTACATTTCAGTTTCTTTTATAATAGAAGAAGGGTTTGAAATTGAAAAACTTGAAAGAATAGTCATTTCAATGAAAAAAGCATCAGAGGAAGCAGATGTAAAAATTATAACAGGAGATACAAAAGTTGTTGAGAAAGGAAAAGCAGATAAAATTTTCATAAATACATCAGGGATTGGTTTTAAAAAAAAGTCACTTCTACTGGGAAGAGATTTTATAAAAGAAGGAGATGTAATTATAATAAATGGAAATATAGGAGAGCATGGACTGGCAGTAATAAAGGAAAGAAAAGGAATTGAATTTGATGCTGAAATTGAAAGTGATTGTGCTCCTTTAAACAAAATGATAGAAGAGATTATTGAAGATGGTGCAAAAATTAAATTTATGAGAGACCCAACAAGAGGTGGAATTGCTACAACTCTAAATGAAATTGTGGAAGGAAAAAATTTTGGAATTATTCTGTATGAAGAAAAAATACCATCTGGAGAAAATGTAAAATCTCTGTGTGAAATCCTGGGTTTTGACCCTCTTTATATTGCAAATGAAGGAAAAGTTATAATTGTAGCAGAAAGAAAAGATGCTGATAAAATTATAAATAAAATGAGGAAGAATAAATATGGAAGAAAAGCAGAAATAATAGGAGAGGTGGTGGGAAAGCCGACAGGGAAAGTTCTCTTGAAGACAGAAATTGGTTCAACAAGAATAATTGATATGCCAGCAGGAGAACTGTTTCCCAGAATTTGTTAAAATCCAAAAGATGCGAAAACCATTGATACACAATGCCTTTAGATGTCGATGTTCAGAAAGAGTGGGTAAAAAGGAGTGGGGATGATTGTAGAAAAAATTGTGATAGGAGAATTTTATGAAAACTGTTATATAGTGGGATGTGAAAAGACAAAAAAAGCAGTAATAATTGACCCCGGAGGAGAGGGAAGTAAAATAAAATCATTCATAAAAGAAAAAAGATTAATTCCCCAGTTTATCATAAATACTCATGGACATATTGACCATATAAGAGCAAATGACCAGTTTAATCTTCCTGTCTATATTCATGAATTTGATAGAGAATATTTAACTGACCCTGTGAAAAATCTGTCTTCCTTTTTCCCACCTCAATATGTATTTAAAGGAGAAGTTATAACAATAAAGGAAGGTGAAAAAATAGAAGTTGGGTCTCTTTCTTTTGAAATAATTCACACTCCAGGTCATACTCCAGGAAGTATATGTTTAAAAACAGGAAATATTGTTTTTACAGGAGATACTTTATTTGCAGGAGGAGTTGGAAGAACTGATTTTCCTGGTGGAGACGAACATATTTTATTTTCCTCAATAAGAGAAAAACTTTTTACTCTTCCAGAAGAGATTATTATCTACCCGGGACACGGTCCTTCTTCCACAATTGGAGATGAAAAAAGAGAAATGGAAGGGTAAAAATGACAAGAAGAAAGTTAAACAAACTGGAAACAGGAATTGGATACTATATGGAAAAACTCTTCCTGATAGATTTAAAAATAAGAACCATCAGAATTGCTTTTCTTTAGTTATTCAGGTATAATACTTGGTTAAAATTACTAC
>CAZRDZ010000001.1:0-29182 GCA_964599135.1 uncultured bacterium | reverse complement strand
CTGTATTTTAGGGCTTGATAATATTTTCCCGAAAGAATATCTAATTGATTTTTAGCAAAACTAAAATTCAGAAACTTTCATATTTAGGTTACATTCTTATCCTTAACTCTGCGAAAAAAAAAGATGTAATAATTATAGGAGATAAAGTTTCTACAGTCAGGATAATGTAAATCTGCTGGAAGAGAAAAAATTGAGAAATTAAACTTACCGATTAAATTAAACTTGCAGAGTTACGGATTAACTTTATAATCTCTTTTAAAGATACAAAATTCCTGAATAAAAATCAAGTGAAGTTATGGAATGAAAGATGTTGATAATTATGATAAAATAAGAGAAGAAAAATGCTTGAGACAAAAAATTTAAAAAAGAGATTTGGTAAAAAAATAGCAGTGAGAGATGTTTCCCTGAATGTCTCAAAAGGAGAAATAGTTGGTCTTCTTGGTCCAAATGGGGCAGGAAAAACTACTACTTTTGAAATGATATTGGGTTTTTTAAGACCGGATAGAGGGGAAATTGTGCTTGATGGGGTTGATATAACAAATTATCCTGCGTGGAAAAGAGCACGACTTGGAATTTCTTATCTTCCTCAAGAAATATCAATCTTTTCAAAATTAACTGTTGAGGAAAATTTTTTTATTGTCCTTGAGTCGTATTATAGAAATAAAAAAGAAATGAAAGAAGTGGTGAAAAAATATCTTAAGAAAATGGGACTTTATGATATGAGAAAACAGATTGCAGGAACTTTATCAGGAGGAGAAAAAAGACGCCTTGAAATAGGTAGAAGTTTGAGTTTAAATCCCAAGTTTTTCCTTCTTGATGAGCCATTTTCAGGAATTGACCCAAAAACAGTTTCTGAACTCCAGGATATAGTTGTTGCTCTGAAAAGAGAGAATATAGGGATTTTATTAACAGACCATAATGTCCGAGAGGCATTAAAAATCACAGATAGAGCATATATAATTTATCAGGGAGAAATACTCATTGAAGGAAAACCAGAAAGAATTTTAGAACATCCTGAAGCAAGAGGTGTTTATTTCGGGGAGAAATTCCAGATATGAAAAAAGAATTAAAAATATTGCCTTGTCATATTGGGATTATAATGGATGGAAATGGAAGATGGGCACAAAAAAGGAAATTGCCGAGAGTTTTTGGACATAGAGAAGGACTTAAAGCAGTAAGAAAAGCGGTAAAGGCAGCAAAAAAGTTTAAGATTAAATATTTAACTCTTTACTCCTTTTCAACAGAAAACTGGAAAAGACCTGAAGAAGAGGTTAATTTTCTCTTCAAACTTATGGAAACAAGATTGAGAAAAGAAGGAGATAGTTTGAACAGGAATAATGTTAAAGTTGAATTTACAGGAAGGAAAGAGGGATTACCAGAAAAACTTATTGAAATAATGGACTATGTTAGAGACATTACAAAAAATAATACTGGTTTAAATTTGATTTTTGCAATAAATTATGGGGGAAGGCAGGAAATACTTGATGCAATTGAGAAAATTGTTAAGAAGAAAAAAATTAAAAAAGTAGATGAAGAAACTTTCAGAAAATTTCTCTATCTTCCTGATGTTCCAGATGTTGACCTTATAATAAGAACTGCTGGAGAGAAAAGAATAAGTAATTTTTTAATCTGGCAATCAGTTTATTCAGAATTTTATTTTACAGATGTTTTATGGCCTGATTTTGATGAAGAAGATTTTTATAAAGCCCTTGTTTCATACCAGAAGAGAAAAAGGAAATTTGGAGGGCTTATTAAATGAAGAAAATTGCAATTTTAGGTTCAACAGGAACAATAGGAGTTAATACTCTTGAAGTTATAAGAAGACAGAGAGGAAAATTTAAAGTTGTTGCTCTTGCCTGTAAAGAAAATAGAAAGGTTTTAAAGGAGCAGATAAAAGAATTTTCTCCTTCCTTTGTTTATACTAAAAAGAGAGATTCTTCTTTTGAGAAAAATTTTAAAAGTGTGAAATTTTTTTATGGTGATGACCTTATAAAAATTTCAGAAGTTGATGCAGATATTTTTGTTTTTGCCATCCCTGGAATTGAAAGTTTGAAAACATTTGTTGAATGCGTAAAGAGAGGAAAAACTATTGCCCTTGCTACAAAAGAAATTCTTGTTGTTGGTGGTTTTCTTGTAAAAAATTTGATAAGGAAGTATAAAAGTAAAATTCTGCCCGTTGACAGTGAACATAATGCAATTTTTCAGATTATTAAGGGAGAAAAGAAGAAAGATATTAAAAAGATATATTTAACTGCATCAGGAGGTCCATTTTATGGGAAAAAAACAAAAAATCCAAAAGTAAAAGAAGTTCTTTCCCATCCTGTGTGGAAAATGGGAAAAAAGATAACAGTTGATTCAGCAACTATGATGAATAAGTGTTTTGAAATAATTGAAGCACATTATCTTTTTTCTCTACCTTTTGAAAAAATTGGTGTTTTAATTCATCCTGAAGCAATAGTTCACGGACTTGTTGAGTTTGTTGATGGAACAATAAAGGCAGTTATGTATAAACCAGATATGAAAATTCCTATAAGTTATGTTTTGAATTATCCTGAAAGAAAAGGGACATCTTTTGATTTTCTTGATATTGAAAATATGAGGAATCTTACATTTAAAGTCCCATCTGAAAATGAAAAATTTATAAAATTTGCAAAAAAGGCAATTGAAATAAAAGGTTCTTACCCGGTAGTTTTAAACGCTGCAAATGAACTTGTTGTTGGTCTTTTTCTAAAGAATAAAATAAAATTTAACGAAATTATAAAAATAGTGGGGAAAATTGTTAAAAATCACAGAATAGAAAGAAATATAGATATTCAGGATATTTACAGAATAACTGAAGAGGTAAAAAGAAACTATGAAGGTATGGCAACAATTAAAAATTGACAGCAGAATCAGATTAAAGTAAAATCAAAAAAAACAAAGGAGTGAAAATGGAAAAAAAGGACATTGAAGAAGGAAAAGGATTAGCATGGTTATCATATCTGGGTATATTTATTTTAATCCCACTTTTAGTTCAGAAAGATAATCCCTACACAAAATTCCATATAAAACAGGGACTTATTCTTTTAATACTCTCTATCGGATGGGCATTTATACAGTTTGTTTTTATTTTTATTCCATTTCTGAGAGTTATTATATGGATTCTTTCTTATTTTGTATGGATTTTTATTCTTGTTCTTACGATTATCGGGATTGTGAATTCTTTAAGAGGGAAAATAGAAGTTTTACCACTTATTGGTAAATATGCAGAAAAAATAACAATTTAGGTCAAAATAAAAAAATGATAATATCAATAGTGGCAGTTATCTTTTTATTTTCAATTATAATTTTTGTCCACGAAGCAGGTCATTTCTTTTTTGCAAAAAAAGCAGGAATAAAAGTTGAAACATTTTCTATTGGGTTTGGACCAAAACTTTTCTCATGGAAGAAAGGAGAGACAGTTTATCTGATATGTTTAATTCCTTTTGGTGGTTTTGTTAAAATGGCAGGGGAAGAATATAAGGATAAAGAAAAATTTGATGAAAATGAATATATGGGAAAGCCACCAGGGGTTAGAAGTAGAGTTATAGTAGGTGGTTCTCTTAATAATTTGATACTTGGTTTTTTACTTCTTATACCTGCTTTTATGCTTGGTCTTCCAGGTTATGATGGGACAAAAATTGGTGGATTTGTTAAAGGGATGCCTGCAGAAAAATCAGGACTTAAAATAGGGGATGAAATAATTGAGGTTAATGGTAAAAGATGCAGGATGTGGTTTGATGTTCTTACTAACATAAGAAAAATTACTAAAGAAAATCCAGAAAAAAATATAATCCTTAAAATAAAAAGAAATGAGAAAATTCTTACATTTAAGATGAAACCTGCTCCTTATTTTAGTTCTTCCCTATCAGGAGAAAAAGAAAAGGTCTATATAATTGGAATACTCCCAAAAGAAACGCAGGAGAAATATCCATTTTTCAAAGCAGTTGTGAGAGCAGGAAAAGAGTTTTATAAGATGTGTTATGGAGTTTTTGCTGCCTTTAAGATGCTTATTAAAAGGCAGGTATCAATGAAACTTCTATCAGGACCTGTTGGTATAGCAAAATGGGGAGCAGAAATTGTTCATTATGGAATTGCCAGATATATCTATTTTATTGCTTTTGTCAGTATAAATCTCGGGATTATAAACCTTTTCCCAATACCTGTTTTTGATGGAGGGCATCTTGTTGGTCTTTTCTTTGAGCGAATTACAGGAATAAGACCAAAGAAAAAATTTCTTGAAATTGTTCAGTATGCAGGAGCAGTCCTTTTAATTATCCTTGCTCTTTTTATCACTTATAATGATATTTTGAGAGTTATTCATTCTGCGATTAAAAAGTGAAAAGAAGAAAAACAAAAAAGATTAAAATAGGCAATGTTTATATCGGTGGAGATAGTCCTGTTCTAATCCAGGGAATGACAAAATGTGCCACTTCCAACATTCCCGTCCTTTTAAGAGAGTGTCGGAAACTGGAAAAAGAAGGAGCAGAAATTATAAGAGTAGCAATTCTGAATAAAGAAGACACTAATTCAATAAAAATATTAAAAAAAGAGATAAATGTCCCTATAGTATGTGATATTCATTATGATAAAAAACTTGCTCTTTTATCAATTGAAAAAGGGGCTGATAAGATAAGAATTAATCCTGGAAATATGAAAAAAAATGATTTAAAAGAAATTATAAAAAAAGCAAAAGAAAAAAAAATCCCGATAAGAATAGGTATAAACTCTGGTTCAATAAAAATTAAGAAGAAAACACTTTCTGAAAGTATAATTGAGGAAGCAGAAGAAAGTATAAAATTTTTTCAGGACAATGATTTTACAGATATTGTCATTTCTGCTAAAACCCCTTTTGTAAAAGAAACTCTTGAAATTTACAGAGTTCTCTCAAAAAAATTTGAATATCCATTACATCTTGGAATTACTGAAGCAGGTAGAGGATATCTGGCAGAAAGTAAATCAATTCTTGGTATTGGTATTCTTTTAAGTGAAGGGATTGGTGATACAATACGAGTTTCGTTAACTGAAAGTTCCTGGAAAGAAATAAAAGTTGCTCAATCAATTTTGCAATCCATTGGAATAAGGAGATTTTTCCCTGAAATCATATCCTGCCCAACCTGTGGGAGAATTCAGGTAAACCTTATGGATGTTTTAAAAAAGGTAGAAAAAGAAGTTAAAAAATTGAGTAAAAAATATCCTTCTATCAATAATCTAAAAATTGCAGTTATGGGTTGCAGTGTAAATGGACCCGGGGAAGCAAAACAGGCAGATATAGGAATAGCAGGAGGAAAGAAAAAATTTGTTCTCTTCAGGAAAGGTGTTATAATAGGGACTTATAAAGAAAATGAAATTATTAAACTTCTAATTAAGGAAATTATTAAAATGGGGGGAGAAAATGGAAAATGAATTGAAAATTGGGATAATCGGGTTTGATACTTCTCATGTTACTGCTTTTACAAAACTTTTAAATGATGAAAATGAAAAGTATCATGTTGAAGGAGGAAAAATAACTTGTGGTTTTCCATCTTTCAGTCCTGATGTTGAAGCAAGTTATTCAAGAGTTGATGGATTTAAGAAAGAATTAACTGAAAATTGGGGAATTGAACTGGTTGATTCAATTGAAGAATTAATAAAAAAAGTTGATGCTGTTTTGCTTGAAAGTGTTGATGGAAGAAGACATTTGAAAGAAGCAAAACCAGTTATAGAAGCAAAAAAACCGCTCTTTATTGATAAACCAATGACAGCAAGTTATAAAGAAGCAGATGAAATTTTTAAACTTTCAGAGCAGTATAATTGTCCTGTTTTTTCCTCATCTTCTCTGAGATTTGATTACAATATTCAGAAAGTAAAAGAAGAAATAAAAAATAATGTTTTCGGATGTGATTCTTTTTCTCCTGCTTCTCTTGAACCAACAAATCCAGGTCTTTACTGGTATGGAATTCATGGAGTTGAAATTCTTTATACATTTATGGGAACTGGCTGTGAAGAAGTTTTTTGTGAGAAAACAGATGACTTTCATTTTGTCTCTGGAAAGTGGAAAGATGGAAGAATTGGGACGATGAGAGGGATAAGGAAAGGAACGCATGAATATGGAGCAACTGTTTTTGGAGAAGAAAAGGTTTATCAAGTTTTGTATTCAAAAGATATTCCTCTTTATTCTCAACTTTTGAAAGAAATAATAAAATTTTTTAAAACAGGAATCCCTCCTGTTTCAAAAGAAGAGACACTTGAGATTATGAAATTTATAGAAGCAGCCCTTTTGAGTGAAAGAGAAAAAAGAGTTGTTAAACTTTCAGAAGTAGAAAAATTTTAAAGGGATAAGATGGAAGCTGGCTCTGGGAAATTTGTTATAACACCACCTGTTGGTTCCTCTCTTTGTGGTTATTTTCAGGATAGAAGAAGTGTAGATGTAAGGGATGACCTTTATGCCAGTTGTGTTGTCTTTGACGATGGGGAAAATATTTTTGTTATTGTTTCCTGTGATTTAATCTATATTTCTGAAAATATAGCAGAAAAAATAAAAGAAATTCTCTGGAAAGAAAATAAAATAAAAAAAGAGAATGTTTTAATTCACGCCACTCATACTCATACAGGTCCTGTTTTAGATGAAGGTTCAATTTACACAAAAGGGTTTTATATTGAGAGAAGTTATCTGGAAGTTTTACCTTTTTATATTGCTTCAAGTGTAAAAATTGCTTTAAATAGAAGGCAGAAAGTGAAGATAGCAGTCGGTAAAAGCAAAGTTGATGGGATTTCTTTTAACAGAAGATATTTTATGAAAGATGGGCAAGTTATAACAAATCCATTTAATCAGATTGAAAACATAGTAAAACCAGCAGGACCTGTTGATAACACTCTTATTTTTTTAAAAATAACAGATAAAAAAGGGAAGTTAAAGGGATTGATTGTCAACTTTGCTCTTCATCCTGATACTCTCGGTGATAATTTAATTTCTTCTGACTGGCCTGGATTTTTACGAGATGGGTTAAGAAAAGAATTTGGAGATATTTTTGTTATTGTTTTAAATGGTCCTTCTGGAGATATAAATCATATAAATCCATTTGATTATAAAACAAGAAGTGAAAATATAGGTAAAAAAATAGCAGGTAAAATTAAAGAGAAAATAAAGGAAAAAATAAATTGTAAAGAAAGAGATGTTAAAAATATAAATCCATTCTATATTCCTTTAAAGTTCAATTACAGAAAAGTAACTGAAGAGGAATATAAAGAAGCAGAAAAAATTTTAGAAGAAGAGAAAAGAAATTCTCTTAAATATATGATTGCTTCTGGAATTGTTGGGATATATAAAGAAAAAAGAAAAAACAAAAATATTAAAGTTAGCATAAATGGTTTAAAAATAGGAAAAGATACAATTATAGTTGGACTTCCAGGAGAAATTTTTGCAGAAATAGGTATAAAAATTAAAAAATTATCTGGAGTAAAAAACACTATAATTGCACAAAATGCAAATTATAAAACTGGTTATATACCTACAGAAAAGGCGTTTAAACAGTTTGAGAAAAATTTGAAAATAAAAGAAATAGAAGATGTAAACCTTTCAGAGGCGATAGGGATAAATACAAGTTATGAGACATTACCAATGGCAAGTAAAGTAAGTAAAGATACAGAAAGAAAAATATATTCTGCAATTTTAAAAATAGTAAAAAGCACTGGTTCTTAACAAAGTTAAATTTTGAATTCCTTTCTTTTTCTTTTATAATTTATTTTATGTGGAATATAGTTTACTTTCTTGGGTTTTTTTCAAGTTTTATTTTAGCAGTTATTCTCACTCCTGTTTCTGGTAAGATTGCCAGAAAATTTAATGTAATTGATATACCTTCTCCAAGAAAAGTTCACAGAGTTCCAACTCCACTTTTAGGTGGTCTTGGCATATTTTTTTCAATTCTCTTAACTGTTTCTGCAGGAGTTATCTTTGTAAAAATGGATATTGTTTTCCCTCAACTTAAAATTCATTCATCTGGTATTATTAGTTCCCTTCATAATCTCTTTTTAATTTTATCAATTGGTTTTCTTGTTGTTATATTCGGTGTTTTTGATGATGCTTATCATCTTAAACCATTCACAAAACTTTTTTTACAAATTTTTGTATCAATTGTTCTTTTTTTTTCAGGTATAAGGATTTCACTATTTCTTCATAATCCTCTTATTTCATTCATAATAACAACTGGATGGATTGTCTTTATGATGAATAGTTTCAACCTTTTAGATAATATGGATGGATTGAGTTCTGGTGTTGCTTTAATTTCTGGTTTTATACTCTTTATTTTTTCTTTTCAGATGAGACAACTCTTTGTAGCAACTTTACTTTCTGTTTTTCTTGGTGCTGTTGCTGGTTTCCTTATTTACAATTTCCCACCTGCAAAAATTTTTATGGGTGAATGTGGAAGCAGTTTTCTTGGTTTTTTCTTAGGGACAATTACAATTGTTATAACCTTTTATAAGTATAATGTTTCAGAGACATTCCTTCCTTTTTTCGCTCCTCTTGCTGTTTTTGCTGTCCCATTTTTTGATACTCTCTCTGTTATCTGGATAAGGAAAAAGAGAAAATTGCCAATTTTTAAAGCAGATAAAAATCATCTTTCTCACCGACTTGTTAATCTCGGTATGAGTAAAAAACAGGCAGTGATATTTATTTATTTGCTTACTTTTTGCACAGGTCTTGGTGCCATTTTGATGAAAAATTTAAATATATGGGGATGTATAGTTGTTTTAATACAGGTTATAATAATTCTATCAATAGTTGGAATACTTGAATTGACAGGGAGAAAAAATGGCAGAGTTAATAATATCTCTTGATATAACTGAAGAAGAAAAGATGGATGAAGTGATAGAAAAAACAGAAAATTATATAAACTGGTATAAAGTTGGGCCAGTTCCTTTTTTGAAATTTGGTTTTAATTTGATTGAAAAATTGAAAAAACTAAATAAAAAAATATTCTTAGATTTTAAATTTTTTGATATCCCAAATACTGTAAAAGGTTCTGTTGAGAATTGTTGTAAACTGGGGATTGATATGTTATCTCTCCATATTCTTGGTGGTGAGAGAATGGTAAAAGAAGCAATTGAAATAAGGAATAAAGTAAATAAAAATACAAAAATAGTTGGGATAACTGTTCTTACATCATTCAGTGGTGAAGAATTTGGGTTTCCCGATGTTAAAAAAATGGTTTCTGCTCTTGCTGAAAGTGGCTTTAAATGGGGACTTGATGGGATTGTTTGTTCTGGACAGGAACTTTCATTTTTAAGAAAATATCCTTTTTATCTTATAGTTCCAGGTATAAGAATAGAAAAAATAAAAGATGACCAGAAAAGAGTTATAACTCCTTCTGATGCAGTAAAAATGGGGGCTGATTTTCTTGTTGTGGGGAGACCTATTTATGAAAGTAAAAATCCTGAAAATATAGTAAAAAATTTAACTAAGGAGATGAAAAATGGAAAGATGGATTGAAGTTGATATTGGAAAGATAAGAAAAAATATAATAAAGATGAAAAATTTCACAGGAAGAAAATTTATGGCAACTGTTAAAAGTGATTTTTATGGAATGGGGGCTGAATTTCTTTCAAAAAAGATTGAAGATGTTGTTGATTATTTTGGAGTTGCAACACCTTCTGAAGCAATACAACTTAAAGAAAAAAAAGTCAAGAAGCCAATTCTTGTTCTTGGTCCTGTCTTACCTTCTGATGTTGATGAACTTGTTATGAGAGGCGTTGAAATTACTCTTTCTGGAGAGGAAATATTCAGAAAAATAAGACAGATAACAAAAAAACGGGGAAAAAAAGCAACTGTTCATATAAAAGTAGACACAGGAATGGGAAGAATTGGGGTAAAAGTAGAAGAAGCAGTAGATTTTTTTAAAAAAGTTGTTGAAGAAAAAGGTATTTTTGTCAAAGGAATTTTTACACATCTTGCAACGGCTGAATGGAGAAATAAAGAGTATGCAAAATATCAGATAGGAACTTTTTATAAAGTCCTTGAAGAAATAAATAAAATAAAAAAAGTTCCATTAAAACATATAGCAAATTCTGCTTCAATATTAAATATTCCTGAAACATATAAAAATTTTGATATGGTAAGAATTGGACTTTTGACTCTTGGAGTTTATCCTGAAAAATACCTTTCAAAAAAGTTAAAACTTGATTGTGCTTTAAGTGGTTTTTGCAGAATTTTATTCCTGAAAGAATTACCAGCAGATAAATATTTAAGTTATGGAATTACTTACAAAACAAAAAAGAGAACCAAAATAGCAACTCTCGGAATTGGTTATGGAGATGGACTGAAAAGGTTTCTTTCAAATAAGTTCTCTCTTAAATGGAAAGAGGAAAAGGTTAAAATAATAGGTAATATATGTATGGACCAGACACTTATTGATGTAAGCGGAAAAGATGTAAAAATAGGGGATAAAATACAGATATTCGGAAGTAATTTTGAAATTGAAAATATGGCAAAAATAGGTAATACAGTCCCTCAAGAAATTTTATGTGGTTTTGGAAGTAAGAGGATGGTAAAGGTTTATAAAAATGACTAAAATAGAAAATTTGAGAAAAGAAATTGAAAAATATCTTGATAAATACTTACCTTCTGAAAAAAGTTTTCCACCCATTTTACATAAGGCAATGAGATATTCTGTTTTTTCAGGGGGGAAAAGATTGAGACCTTTAATAATTTTGCTTGTTGGGGAGATTCTGGGGATTGATAAGAAAAAATTGATGCCATTTGCCTGTGGAATAGAACTTATTCATAATTTCTCTTTAATTCATGATGACCTTCCAGCAATGGATAATGATGATTACAGAAGAGGGAAATTAACCTGCCATAAGAAATTTGGAGAAGATATTGCAATTCTTGCTGGAGATGCTCTTATTGCTCTTGGATTTAAACTTATTTCAGAAACTGATTGTGTCCCACTTATAAAATTTGTTGCAGATGCGATTGGTTCAGAAGGAATGGCAGGTGGACAGGTTCTTGATATGATTTATAAAAACAGAAAGATTGATAAAAAAACAAAAAAAGAGATAGATGAGAAAAAAACAGGAAAACTTTTTGAGGTTTGCTTTTCAGGTCCCTGTTTTTTCAAAAAAATAAGAAAAGAGAAAAAGAAACTTCTTGAAAAAATTGCTAAAAACTTTGGTATCGCTTTTCAGATAAGGGATGATATTGAGGATAAAGAAGGAAATACTGAAGAATTAAAGAAAAAATTAAACTCAATTTACAGAAAATTAAAGAAAGATATTGAATTTTTTGGTAAAAAAGGGATTTATCTCTCATTTCTTTTTGACAAATTATATAAAATATATTAAAACTCTTCTTATTTAAGAATCAATTACAAAAAGGAGAAAAAATGGCAAAAATTGCTTTTATAGGAGCAGGTAGTTTTGGATTCACAAGAGCACTTGTGAGAGATATACTTTCTTTTCCCCTTTTAAGGGATTCTACAATATCTTTAATGGATATAGACGAGGAACGACTTAAATTTTCAAAAATTGCTGTGGAAAAGATTATTGAAGAAGGAAAGTATCCTGCAAAAATTGAAGTTACAATGGATAGAAAGAAAGCATTAAAAGGGGCTGATGCTGTTTTATGTACCATTCTTGCAGGGGGGGTTAATATATGGAGGTATGATGTTGAAATACCAAAAAAGTATGGTGTTGATTTTTGTGTTGGAGACACAAGGGGAATTGCAGGAATTTTTAGAGCATTAAGAACCATACCTGTTATGTTAGATATCTGCAGAGATATTGAAAATTTATGTCCTGATGCGATTCTTCTAAATTATACCAACCCTATGGCTATGTTGTGCAGAGCAATGCAGAAAGCAACTTCGGTTAAAGTTACTGGTCTATGTCACAGTGTTCAGGGGACAGCCGAAATGCTTACCAGATGGATAGGAGCAAAACCTGAAGAAATAACATATACCTGTGCAGGAATAAATCATCAGGCATGGTATATTGAATTTAAAAAGAATGGAAAAGATGCATATCCACTCATAAGAAAAGCAATAACTGAGAATGAAGAGATATATAAAGAAGAAATAGTTAGAAACGAAATGTTTCTTGCACTTGGTTATTATGTAACTGAATCAAGCGGCCACAATTCAGAATATAACTGGTGGTTCAGAAAAAGACCAGATCTAATTGAAAAATATTGCAAACATGGAACTGGTTGGAATCCAGGAGAGTATGCTTACATCCTTAATGAATATTTAAAAAGAGAAGATACATGGAAAGATGCTATTAAAAATTGGCTTAAAGAACCAGTTGATTTAAAAAGAGGGAAAGAATACGCTGCTTATATAATAAACGCTTATATGGGAGGAGAGCCATATATTTTTAATGGAAATGTTCCAAACGAAAACATTATTCCAAATCTTCCTTACCGGGCATGTGTTGAAGTTCCTGTTTGTGTTTCAAAAGGGGATTTTAAACCTTTACATGTTGGTCCACTTCCTCCTCAATGTGCTGCTTTAAATAATGTCAATATTGCAGTAGAAGAGATGGCAGTTGAAGGTGCTCTAACAGGAAATGCCGAATTGGTTTATCATGCTGCTTGTTATGACCCTCTTTCTGCAAGTGTTCTTTCACTGAGAGAAATAAAGAAAATGGTCAAGGAGATGTTTGAAAAAAACAGGGATTATTTACCCCAGTTTAAAAGTATAGAATTTTAAAAAAGACCAAACCGGTTTGGATTTACCCTGTACATTTTTTTGACACTTCTTTTTGTTCAATGTATGATAATTCTATTAAAAGAGAATCTTCGGGGAAAAAATTAAGTGAGGAGGTTTTTATGGCAATTATTGAGACAAGGGAATTGACAAAAATTTATACTCCTGGAAGAGGAAAAAAAGTTATTGGATTAAATAAAGTAAATCTTGAAATTGAGGAAGGAGAAATATTTGGAATTCTTGGGCCCAATGGTTCAGGTAAAACAACCTGTCTTAAACTTCTTCTCGGCATTTTGTTTCCAACTGATGGTGAAATAAGCATAATGGGGGAAAGCCAGTTTGATGTGAGAGTTAAAAAATATATTGGATTTTTACCTGAAAACCCCTATTACTATGATTATCTTACAGGTCCTGAACTTCTTTATTTTTATGGGAAACTTTTTGATATGGATAAACAGGCGATAAAAGAAAGAACTGAATATCTCCTTAATCTTGTTAAATTATCTGATGCTAAAAAGTTAACTTTAAAACATTATTCAAAAGGTATGCTTGAAAGAATTGGACTTGCATCTGCCCTTCTTAATGACCCAAAAATTCTTATACTTGATGAACCAACAACAGGTCTTGACCCTATTGGATGTCTTGAAACAAGGGACCTTATACTTGAATTGAATAAACAGGGGAAAACAATCTTACTTTCAAGTCATTTCCTTTCAGAAGTTGAAAGAGTTTGCAATAGAATAGCAATTTTTCACAGAGGAAATCTTTTAGCAACAGGAACTCTTGATGGTTTGATTTCCCGGTATAACGCAGAAACCCTTGAAGAACTTTTTGTAAAAACAATTGAAGATTTTGATAGCAGGTATAAAAGGGAGATATAATGAAAAAAGCATGGATAGTTGCGGTAAACACATTTAAGGAATCATTGAGGAAAAGAACTCTGTATATCCTTTTAGTTTTTGCTTTCATTGTAATAGGTGCTTCAAAGTTCTTTTCTTTTCTTACTGCTGAAGAAGAACTTAAGATGATTAAAGATGTGAGTTTTTCAACCATTGAATTTTTTGGTGCTTTAATAGCAATATTCGGTGCCATTGGTGCTCTTTCTGGAGAGATAGAGAAAAGGACAATTTACACACTCCTTACAAAGCCAGTCACAAGAGGAAATTTATTTATCGGGAAATTTCTTGGTATGTGTTTGATACTGCTTCTTAATTTTGTCCTTATAAGTTTATTCTTTATTGGACTTCTCATATTTAAAAAAAGCCCTCCTGACATTGAAACATTCAAAACACTACTTCTTATATATGTTGAACTTGTTTTGATAAGCACAATAACATTAACTGTTACTACATTTGCCACTGATGCTTTCAATATAATACTTTCTTTTTTTCTTTATATAGTTGGACATTTAATTTCGTATGGTAAACAACTAACTGAAAGAGTTGAAAATACTATTTTGAAAGGAATTGGGCAGATAATTTACACAGTTGTTCCAAATTATGAAAATTTTGCAATAAGGGATAAAGTTGTGATTGGAGTTTCTGTTTCATGGAATTATGTATTTAAGACATTGATATATGGTGTTTTGTATATAGCGATTGTTATACTTATAGGTCTTTATTTCTTCCAGAAGAGGGAGGTATGAGAAAGAATAAAATTAATAGTAAAAACTGGGTTTTTCTCTTTATTGCTTTGTTACTTTATATTCCTCTTGGATTTCTTCAGGTAAGTATTGATTATAGCAAAAAGGTTGAAGAACTTGAAAGTGGGCTTCTCCTTATGCCTGGACAGGTTGCAGGAAGTTTAGTCCTTTCCGGTTTTAAAGGATTGGCAGCAGACCTTTTATGGTTAAATATAGAAAATTACTGGCATTCAGGACAACATTATAAAATGCTACCCCTTTTAGAAGCAATTGCATGGCTACAGCCACATTATATAAATGTCTGGGCTGTTGGTGGATGGCATATGTCCTATAATATTTTTGCTGAAGTGAGGGACGCAAAGCAAAACTTGATAAAGGAGTATAATGAAAAAGTTAAAAAATTGTCAGAGAAGGAGAAGAAAAACTTACAGAAAGTTCTTGCAATTGGAGGTAGAACTATTTATCTTATTAAAAATCTTGGGCTTAAAAAAGGTATGCAAGAGGATAAAATTCCTGATTTAATTTCAGAGATGAATAATTACGAGCACTTTCTTAATAATTACAGGTATGAAAAGAATAGTAAAAATGCTTTTTTTGTTGAGTCAGATAAACAGTTTGTTGCCTGTGTAAAAGAAATGCTTTTCTGGTACACTCAGGGAATTGAATTTGATAAGAAAGGAGTTGTATATAATTCTGATAGGTATGACCTTTACTTTGAAACTGGATGGATTTATTATCATAAAGGTATGGATTATAAAAATTCTGTTAGATATTTGAAAAAAGCAATTAAATTTCCCCATCCTGACTATGTTGATGATTGTTTGGCACACGCCTATGAGAAAAATGGGCAGATTGATATGGCAATGAAACAGTGGGAAAAATTGTTAAATACAGATTTTAAAAACATTGCAGAAAGAGCAATAAAGGAATTAAAAACAAAAGGTAAATTTTCTCCATAAATGAAAGGTAAAATTTTTGTTATCTCTGCGCCTTCAGGGACTGGTAAAACGACTATCCAGAAATTACTCCTTGAAGCAATCCCATCTCTTAAAAGTATCACAACCTGCACAACAAGAAAACCAAGAATTGGTGAAAAAAACGGCATTGATTATAAATTTTTAACTGAAAAAGATTTTAAAGAAAAGATTAAAAATGGAGAATTTCTTGAATATGCTAATGTTTACGGAAACTTTTATGGAACACCAAAAAAAGAAGTTATGGAGAAATTAAAAAAAGGAGAAAATGTTCTTCTTGTTATTGATACTCAGGGAGGAATGAGTGTAAAAAAAATATTCCCTGATGCAATTTTAATAGGGATTTTACCCCCTTCGGCAAAAGAACAGGAAAAACGACTGAAAAAAAGGGGAGATGTAAGTGAAGAAGAAATAAAAAGAAGATTGGAAGCAGCAAAAGAAGAAAGAAAAACTTTGTTGAAGTACTATAATTATAGGGTGATAAATAAAGAAATTAAAGAAACAGTGGAAAAAATAAAAAAATTTATTGAAAAATTACTTGAAAAAGGTGTTAAAAAATGAGTAAAGTAAAAATTAATGTTATTGGAGCGGGAAGTATGGCAAATTTGGTTCATTATCCATCTCTTTCAAAAATTGAAAATGTGGAAATTGTTGGAATATGCGACCTGAATGAAGAAAAATTGAAAGAAACATCTAAAAAATATAAGATTTCAAATACTTTCAATGATTATAAAAAAATGATTGAGGAAACTGCCCCTGATGCAGTTTATATAATTATGCCTCCGTATCAGCTTTTTGATATAGTAATACACTGTTTGAACGAAAAATTAAATATTTTTATAGAAAAGCCGCCAGGAGTAACATCTGAACAGACAAGACAGATGGCAAATCTTGCAGAGAAAAAAGGGGTGCTGACAATGGTTGGTTTTCAGAGAAGATTTGCTCCTCTTATAGTTGAAAGCAAAAGAAGGATAGAAGAGAGAGGAGAAGTAATAATGACTCAAACAAACTTCTTCAAATATTACTTAAATCAGCCGCCATATTACAATGGTGCAATTGATATATTAACCTGTGATGCTATACATTCTGTTGACCTTTTGAGAGAAATAGGGGGAGAAGTAAAAAAGGTTAAAAGTATTGTTAGAAATTTATTTGCTGATTATGATAACTTTTTCTGTGCATTAATTGAATTTTCTTCAGGAGCAACAGGAATATTATCAGCAAACTGGACAAGTGGAAAAAGAATATTTTCCGTAGAGATACACGGGAAAGGAATAGTTGCTTTCATTAACCCTGAAAAAGAAGCAGTTATTTATAAAGATGGGAAAGAAGAGGGAGAAATTATAAATGTTGAGGAATTTACAGGGAAAAAGGAACTGTTTGAGATTGCTGGATTTCTTGATGAAAACAGACATTTCATTGAATGTATTGAGAAAAAGAAACTTCCAAAAACAAACTTTTCAGATGCAGTAAAAACAATGGAACTTGTTGATATGATTTATAAGTCAGTTATTTAACGAGATGTTGCTTCAAGCAATTTTTCTTCAAGTATTTTTTCAGGCATTGCTCCAACAATCTGGTCAACCATTTTACCGTCTTTAAAAATTATAATTGTTGGAATTGACATAATACCAAATCTCATTGCTATATCTCTTTCTTCATCAACATTTACTTTCCCAAAAGCAATTTTTCCTTCGTATTTTTTGGCAAGATTTTCCATTATTGGAGCAACCATAAGACAGGGCATACACCAGACAGCCCAGAAATCAACTACTGCGACTTCATTCTCTTGAAGAAACTTATCAAAACTTTCGCTATTCAAATTAACAACTTCTTTTGACATTTTATCTCCCATCTTTTATATCAATATTTCTTATTTTACCTGATACTATTTTACTCTGAAATAACAGAATTTTTTACAGATATTTTAACATCTGTAGAGTTAGAAATTAGACAGTATTTTTCTGCAAGTCCAAGAAATGTTTTAATTTTATCAATATCTTCATCTTTATCTACTTTTGCTGTTACTTCAACTTCAACATCAGTAAAAACATATCCTTTTTTTTCAACTTTTTCAACTTTCCCGATTGCTTTGTTTTCATAACTTATAAGTTTCACATTATTTTTCAGAACAAAATATAAAAAAGAAGTCATAAGACAGGATGCAATAGAAGATACAAAAAGTTCTTCTGGACTCCAGTATCCAGAGGGACCTCCAAAATCAGGCGGAGTTGAAATTTCTATTTTCTTCCCGTCATCTCCTTCAACTATACCCTTTTTCCCTTCAGTCCATTCAACTTTAACCTTATATATATGTTCATCCATTCTTGCTCCTTATACAATTTTTGCCACAATTTCAAGAAGTTTCTTAATTTCCTCTGGATTTTTTAATCTATAGCATTTAAAATGTCCATCCCTTTCACATTCCACTATCCCGTTCAACCTCAAAATTGTTAAATGCTGGGAAATATTTGGCTGGGTAAAATCAGAAATTTTTTTAATATCTGTAACACATTTTTCCCCTTTTAAAAGTTGTTTTATAATTTCAATTCTCACAGGATTTGCTATTGCTCTCAGGAAATCAACAATTTTATCGGCTTTTTCTTTATTCAGTTCAATCACCTCCATATAAAAAGGTTTAAATATAATTATAATACAAAATTTAAATATTTCTACTTTTAATAAACTTATTCTTCCGAAGATTCCTTTACAAATAAAAGTGGAAATATTATATCACTTAAACAACAAGGGAACCAAACAGCAATAAAGAGGAAAACGAAAATTACAAATACTCTTAAAATACTAATTATTCCACCGAGAGCCATCATAATATGAAAAAGTGAAGCCCATGTACTAAGAAGAACATGTCCAGAGTGAGGCAACTTTGTTGTTGGTTTTAAAAATGAAAAGCCAATTCCAAGAAAAGCAAGGGGATTAACAATATACCATTTCTCAATAAATCCAAGATGAATCCCTTTGTTCGGTAATTTTAAAAGCCACTCTCCCAGAAAAGGTATTATTGAATCACTTAATGTAGCAATTCCAATAGAACCAACATATCCAATTATAACAACTTTCCACCACTTTTCTTTTGTATGAAGACGATACATTGACGCAGTGACAAAAGAACTTAAGAGAACATGAACAGGATGGAGAATATAAAAAATAGCATGTGAAGCCCTAAAAGGAATTTTATAAAAAAGAAGCATTATTATAATTCCTGTAATAGCCCCAAAACTTGTAAAAGGAGCATGATTTCTCAATTCCTTCCTGATATTTTTATTCATTTTTTTCCCCTTTATTGTTTTCTCAAACAGTTCTTACATATTCCTTTTATCTGTAAATAGTGAGATACAACTTTAAATCCACTTAATTTTTCAATTTTTTCTACTATTTCATCAAAATCGCAGGATTCAACAAGTCCAACTTTATGACATTTTATACAGACAATATGATGATGGTGTGAAAGTGGATTTTTTGCTTCACAGAGACCATAATACATCCTTTCTTCTTCTCCTTCAACTTTAGTTAAAATCCCTATTTTTTCAAATTCAGCAAGATTTCTGTAGACAGTTGGCAGTCCTATTTTTTTAAAATTTTTTTTAAGATGGTTCCAGACATTTTCAGGGGTGGCATAAATCTTACTTTTAAGAAAAAATTTAATTATGCTTTTCCTTCTTGGAGTTATTTTTAAGTTGTTATCTTTCATCATTTTTATATATTTTTCCATCCTTTTCTCCTTTCTAAATAGAAATGATTTCTATTTAGATTTTAATATTTTTTTCCTGACAGTGTCAAGGGGACGAATTGAGACATAATAAATCTATGAAAAAAGATGCCCTTTAAAAAACCTTCTTTTCCTTTTTGATTTGGCTTTTAAAGGTTCTTCCTCATAGTTTTCAATATTGCTTTCCCTGGAGATATTACTATTAATTCTTCTGGCATTTTTCTCTCTCTTTTAGGGAAAAAATTTCTCCAACAAGATAAAGAGAACCGCAAATTACCCAGTCCCTTTTTGTTTTTTCTATGTAATTCATTGATTCTTTCACATTTGAGAAAATTTTTGCTTTTTTCTTTTCTCTTAAAATAGATAATAATTTTTCAGGCTCAATACATCTTTCAGTTTCCAGTTTTGTAAAAACTATTTCTTCAGCAAATTTTGATATTTTCCTTACCATTTTCAAATAATCTTTATTTCTCAGAATGGCAACAAGAAAAGAGAATTTCCTGTCAGGGAAAATATCCTTTATTGTCCTCAGTAAAGAGTTTACTCCATCAGGATTGTGGGCTCCATCAAGAATTATAAGTGGTTTTTTCTTTAATATTTGAAATCTTCCATCCCATTTAACATTCTCCACTCCTTTATAAATATCCTGTTTTTCTATTTTAAATCCCCTTTCCTTCATTATAAGAGATGATTGAATTGCAAGAGATACATTTTCAATTTGATATTTTCCAATGAATGTGGTCTTTATGTTCTTTAAATTTTCTTTTCCATAAAAGTTAAATATCTGCCCTTCTAAACATTTCTGTCTTCTCATTGAAAAAAAATCCTTTCCATAAAAATAAATTTTTGCTTTCTTCTTTTTCCCCACACTTTTTATAACCTGTTCTGCTTCTTTCTTCTGTTTTGCACATATTACAGTTGTTCTATTCTTTATAATCCCTGCTTTTTCTCCCGCTATTTCTCTGTATGTATTTCCAAGATATTTTGTGTGTTCAATTCCTATTTTTGTTATGATTTCCATAAAAGAGGGGAGAACATTTGTTGCATCATACTTTCCACCAAGACCAACTTCGCAAACAAGAATATCTATTTTTTTATCTGAAAAGTATTTAAAAGCAATAACTGTAATTGCTTCAAAAAAAGTAGGATACATATGGAATGGCATTTTTTCTAAAACTTTTTTAAACTCCCTTATTTCTGATTTAAAATCTTCCTCTTCTATAAGTTGCCCATTTATTGATATTCTTTCTCTTATATCAACAAGATGAGGGCTTATATAAAGTCCTGTTTTATATCCTGCTTCTTTAAGAATTTCTGAAAGCGTTTTTGCAACTGACCCTTTACCATTTGTTCCTGCAATTAAAATTGATGGGTAATTAAAATGTGGGTTTTTAAATTTTTCAAGTAAAAAACTTGTTTTATCAAGTCCAAGTTTTATACCAAAATCAGATAAATTTTCAAGGAACTGGATTTCAGGGATGTTTTTCATAGGAGGAAAATATTTAAAATTTTGGTGATTTTTTCTTTCATTTCTTCTCTTTTAACAATCATATCTATCATCCCGTGCTGGTAAAGGAACTCTGATGTTTGAAAACCAGGGGGAAGTTTTTGTCTTATCGTCTGTTCAATAACTCTTGGTCCTGCAAAACCAATCAAAGCACCTGGTTCAGCAATAATAATGTCTCCAAGAAAAGCAAAACTTGCTGCTACTCCTCCCATTGTTGGGTCTGTTAAAATTGAAATATATAATATACCTGCTTTTTTCAATTTACCAACACCTGCTGATGTTTTTGCCATTTGCATAAGAGATATTACTCCTTCATACATCCTTGCGCCTCCCCCTCCTCCTGAAATGCTTATAAAAGGAAGTCCATTAGAAATAGCATATTCACATCCTCTTGTAAATTTTTCACCGACAACAGAACCCATACTTCCCATTATAAAATGTGAATCAAGAACTGAAAGAACAGCCGAAATCCCATTTATTTTACATTCCCCAATTACAAGTGCTTCGTTCATCCCTGTTTTTTGCATTTCTTCTTCAAGTTTTTCTCTATAAGGTTTTACACCAACAAAATTAAGAGGGTCCTTTGATACCATATTTTTCCAGAGTTCTTTAAATGTATTCTTATCAGCAAGCATATTTATTCTTTCTTCTGCAGTTAATCTTGAATATTTATTACAGTATGGACATATTTTTAACGATTCTTCCCATTTTTTCTTGTAAATCATCTTCCCGCAATTATCACATTTCACCCACATCTCTTTTTTTATCTCAACTTTTTCTTTTGGAGAAATTTCAGTAAATTTTTTCCTTCTAAACATTTAAATAACTCCACATTTTTTTAATGTCTGTTCAATTTTCTTATAATTTTCATCAGATGGAGAAGTTAAGGGAAGTCGCCATTCTGCCTGTATCATACCCATAATTGAAAGAGATGTCTTTACAGGTATGGGATTTGTTTCTATAAAAAGAACTTTAAAAACAGGAAAAAGTTTATAATGTATTTTCCTTGCTTTTTCTATTTCACCATTAAGAGCAAATTTTACCATATCAGACATATCTCTGGGGACAATATTTGCAGCAACAGAAACAACTCCTTTTCCCCCCACAGATATAATTGGAAGAGTTAGAGAATCATCGCCTGAAAGAACAAGAAAATCATCTTCAACAAGAGAAATTATTTTACATACCTGGTCAATACTTCCAGATGCTTCTTTTATCCCGATAATATTTTTAATTTTTGAAAGTTCAGCAACTACTTCTGGAGATATTGATATACCCGTTCTTGAAGGGACATTATATAAAATTATCGGAATATCAACACTCTCTGCAATTTTCTTATAATGGAGATAAAGCCCTTTTTGAGTTGGTTTATTATAGTAAGGAGTAATCAGTAAAACAGCATCACATCCTGCCTGTCTGGCAAAACTTGTAAGTTCAATTGCTTCTTCTGTATTATTTGAGCCAGTTCCAGCGATTACAGGAATTCTACCATTAACTATTTCAACAGTATATTTAATAATGTCTTTGTGTTCTTGCATTGATAGAGTTGCTGGTTCTCCTGTGCAGCCACAGGTCAGAATTCCATCAGTGCCATTTTCTATCTGGAATTCAAGAAGTTTTCTATAACCCTCTCTGTCAACTTCTCCATTTTTTATTGGTGTTACTATTGCTACAATTGAACCTTCAAACATAAAACCTCCTTTTTATAACTTTAAAATCATCTTTTTTATTTTGAAACCTTTATTTTCCAATTTCTTAATTATCTCTTTTCTTTTCATATTCAGAATACTCAAATAGCAACTTGAATCAACTTTTATATATAAAACATTATTTTTCAGTCCATTTACATATGTATGCCCTTTTAAATTTTCATCAATTATTCTATTCCATACAACTTCAATATCAAAATTTCTTTCTTCATCTTCAAAAATCCAGTTTGAAATAACCCTTTTTGTTATATCTCCTATTTTTTCCATTATTCTGTTTTAAGCGGCATTGAAACATAAATAAAATTACTATCACTTTCAGGTCTTAACAGCACAGGTTTTGTATTCTCTGTAAAAGCAAAAATTATTTTTTCATCATCAACTTTCTGTAAGAACTCAATCAAAAACTCAGGTGGAAAAGCAAAATTTACTTCTTCTCCTTTATATTCAACAGGTATTCTTTCCTGTCCCTGTCCTATTTCAGGAGAAGAAACAGATATTACCATAGATGATTTCCCAATTGAAATCATCAATTTATTATATCTTTCGTTTGTAAAAAGTGAAGTTCTTTTTAAAGTAGAAAGAAAATTTTCTCTTTCAATAATTGCAACTTTACTTTTCTTTTCATCAGGAATAACTTTTTCATAGTCAGGGAAGTCCTCTGCCCCGGATAGAAGTTGAGAAATTAAGAGTATATTTGAAAATTTAAATACAATTTGATTTTTACCAATTGAAATATCAATATTCTCGTCAATTAAAAGGTCAGAAAGAATATTCATAAGTTTTACAGAGAGTAAAACTTTTATTTTTTCATTTTTACTTTCTGTTTCAATTGTTCTCAAAGAAAGGCGTCTACCATCAGTTCCAACAAGACTTATTTTATTATTTTTTACTTCAAGTAATCCACCTTTAAAATGAGGTCTTGGTTCATCAGGGTCAACACAGAACTTTATTTTTTCTATCGCTTCTTTTAAAATTAATCCATTTAAAGAAAAGTTTATTTTTGGAGTTATTTTTGAAATTTTAGGAAAGTCATCTGTATTCATTGATATAAATTTATATTTTATATTTTCATTACTAATTTCAACTTCATTTTCAATTTGTGTAATTTTTATTTCTTCATCAGGAATTTGTTTTATTAAAGATATAAACTGTTTCCCTGGAATTAAAATAGAACCTTTTTTAAAATTACATTTCATTGAAACTTTAATTGTATTTTCAAGGTCTGTTGAAATAAGATTTAGTTCATCTTTTCCTTCAATTAAAATACCAGATAAAATTTCCATTGTTGATTTTGAAGGAAGAACTTTTGAAATACAACTTAAAGCATTTTCCAATTCTTTACTATTTACTATTATTTCCATTTTTACCTCCATTAGTAATCATAGAAAATGTGGTTTTAATGATTTTCTTATCTAAACTCTTAAGACACAATAAATTATGATGTGGAAAACTTGTGGAAAAATTATTCATTTAATCCTCTTTTTATATTTCCTACTGCACTTCTTATATAATTATCTTTATCAATTAAATTTTTTATCTTTTTACACGCATTAATAA
Source organism: uncultured bacterium (assembly GCA_964599135.1). Classification (GTDB taxonomy): domain Bacteria; phylum Ratteibacteria; class UBA8468; order B48-G9; family JAFGKM01; genus JAGGVW01. The sequence goes on along the minus strand of CAZRDZ010000001.1, from coordinate 5,368 downwards.
CTGTCGTATGGTCTTTCACACCAAAATATTCTCCTATAGAATTTAAAGAACTATTTGTTAATTCCCTCGTAAGATACATTGCAATCTGTCTTGGAATTAGTATATTTTTTACCCTTTTTGCACTTTTTATCTCTCTTTCAGAAACATTAAAATAATTACAAACCTTTTCCATTATTAAATCCATTGTAATTTGTTTTTTTGAACTTCTTTTAAATCCCTCAATTATTTCAAGAACTAACTCCTGATTTATTTCAGTATTCATTAATTTTGAAAGAGCAAGAATCCTGTTTAAAATTCCTTCAAGAATTCTTACATTTTCTTTTACCTTTTCTGCTATTAAAAATATTATATCATCATTTATAACAATATTCCTAATTTCTGCTTTTTTCTTTAATATCGCAACTCTTGTTTCAAAGTCAGGGGGTTGCAGGTCAACAACAAGTCCCCATTCAAATCTTGATATTATTCTTTCTTCAATTGCGGTAATTTCTTTTGGAGGTCTGTCGCTTGATAAGATAATCTGCTTTTTATTATCATAAAGAAAATTAAATGTGTGAAAAAACTCTTCTTGAGAGCCACCTTTTCCTGCAATAAAATGAATATCATCTATAAGAAGAAAATCAAGATTCCTGAACTTATTTCTGAAATTTGCTGTTTTCTTATTTTTAATACTCTGTATATACTCATTTACAAAAAATTCAGCAGGGATATATGCCATTTTTAAGTCCCCTCTGTTTTTTACATAATGACCTATTGCCTGCATAAGATGGGTTTTTCCAAGACCAACTCCCCCATAAAGAAAAAGTGGGTTGTAAGCAACCCCTGGTGATTGAGATACTGCCAGTGCAGCGGCATGAGCAAGACGGTTACAGGGACCAACAACAAAATTTTCAAATGTATATTCTGGATTAAGAGTGGATTCAATTAGAGATTTAGATGTGTTTTCTTCCTCTCCATAAGAAATTTCAATCTTTGGAAAAAAACCATATATTTTTGAAAATTCTTCTTTTATTATTTCAATAAAGGAAGAAAACCCGCGATAAAAAGCCCTGTTTGGTATCTGTATACTGAGAGTTTCTCCATCATAATCAATAATTTTTACTGGCTTTATCCATATATCAAATGCTCTCGGGTTATTAATCCTTTCCTGAATATTTTTAAAAATAACATTTGAGAGGTTTTCCACCTCAAATTTTTCCATTTTCCACAAGTTTTCCACAACTTTTATACATTTTTTCCACAGCAGTGTTTATATTTTTTCCCGCTTCCACAGGGACAGGGATCATTCCTTCCGACTTTCTTTCCTGCTACCACTGGCTTCTGTTTTACTCCAACAGATGGTGATGGTGGCGCAAAAGGAGTTTTTACAGGTTCAACTGACTGGGGTTGTTGCTGATCTGTTGCTGAAACAGTATCAAACTGTCCAAACTGTTTATGTATATAATTAGTTCTCACTAATTGTTTCCTTTCAACTGGAATGGAAGGTCTTTCTTCAGATATTCTTATATTAAATATTGCAGATAAACTTTCTTCTCTTATTGCAAAAAGCATTTCCTGGAATAGTTTATACCCTTCATGCTTATAGGCAAGAAGAGGGTCTCTCTGAGCATATGACCTTAAACTTATTCCTTCCTTCAGTTCATCAATAGCCCTTAAGTGAGATTTCCATCTATTATCTATAATCTGCAAGATAATAAGACGCTGTATTTCTGAAAAGATAGCACCTATTTCTTTCTCTTTTTCCTTATAAAGAGCAAAAATTTTATTTTTTATATCATCCATAAGTTCTTCTCTAAAATTAGAAGGATTTGATATATTGTCAACAGAAGGTATTTCAAAATCAGCATTGAATATTCTCCTTAAAGAAACTTTAAGACCTTCAACATTCCAGTGAAATGGTTTTACACTCAAACTGAAAAATTCATCAAAAAGGTTGTTAATAATTTCATCTGTAAACTGTTTTATATACTCTTCAACATTTTTACCCTCAAGGAAGTTCTGCCTTATTGCATATATAACATTTCTTTGCTCATTAAGAACATTATCAAATTCAACAAGTTGTTTTCTTATTTCAAAATTTCGTCCTTCAACTTTTTTCTGAGCATTATTTATCATTTTTGTTATTAGTGGATGGGTTATTTTTTCTCCTTCAGGCATTTTCCCCATTAATCCCATAAGTCGGTCAGAACCAAAAATTCTTAACAGGTCATCTTCAAGAGAGAGAAAAAACTTTGATGAGCCAGGGTCTCCCTGTCTTCCTGCTCTACCTTTTAACTGATTATCAATTCTTCTTGCTTCATATCTTTCACTTCCAATAACATGAAGTCCTCCCAGTTCAACAACCTTTTTATGTTCTTGTTCCCATGGTTTTTTATATTTTTCTAAAAGGGTCTGGTAAACTTCCTTGAATTCTTCAGGGCTTTTTTCAAGTTCTTCTCTTGCCTTCTGCCATTCTTCCTCAATTTTTCCTCTCTCTTTTTCGTATTCCTCTCTAATTTTCTTCAAAAGTTCTTCATAACTTTTATGCTGACTTTCATATTCTTTCAATGTTTCAAAATATTCTTTCTCAACAGAAGAAAGATTCTGAAAAAATGTTGTGAAAATTTTCTTTTCTGTCTGCTCAATAACTTTAAGATAATTTTCGTATGTTCTTTCTTCCTCTTTTTCAAATTGTTGATAAATCTGCTCTACATTTTCTTTTTTCTCTGAAATGTTTTTTATGAATTTGTTCAGGAAGTTTTTATATTTTTCAGTTGCTTTTTTAACATTATCAAGTTTCAGGGAAGAGAAAACATTTTCAATAACTTCCACATATTTTTCAATTGTCTCTTTTAATCTTTCAATCTGTGATATTATATTTTTTATATAGTCAGTTTCTATTTTGAAATTTTCTAAAAGTTCTCTCAACTGATTTCTCTGTCCTTCAATATCTTCTTTCAAAAAAATTCCGTATTTTTTCTTAATTGATTGTTTGTAAAGAACAAGGTCCCTGTATGCCTTACCTGCTATTTCTCTTGGTTCTTTAAGTCTCTCTGGTTTATCTTTAAACTTTTCCTGTAATGAAAGAAATTGAGAGTTGGCATTTTCATACTTTTCTTTCAATTTATCCAGACGGAGATTAATTTTTTCAAAGGTTTCTTTTGTTATTTTCTTGAAGATTTCCTTTTCAAAAATTTCTCTTGCTTTTGATTCAAGGGAATAGAAATTTCTCTCTTTCTCATTCAATATTTTTTTAAGATTTGAAAGTTTTTCTCCATACTCTTTTTCTATTTGCCCGGTTTTCTTTTTATAATTTTCTTCAAGTTCGGATATAATTTCAGAAAATTCTTTCTTTTTAATTGTTTTTTTACCACCTTTTTTTGACCAGATTGTTTTTATAGTTTCTTCTCTCGCTATTATTTCTGGATTTCCTCCCAGGATTATATCCACTCCTCTTCCTGCCATCTGTGTTGCAATTGTTACTGCTTTAAATTTTCCTGCCTGAGCAATTATTGCTGCTTCTGCTTCGTGATTCTTTCCATGAAGGACATTATGGGGAATGTTTGCCCTCCTTAAATATCTGCTCAATTTTTCTGCTTTTTCAATTGAGATTGTTCCAACAAGAACAGGTCTTCCTTTTTCATGGAGTTGCTTGATTTCTTCTGTAATTGCTTTAAATTTCTCTCTTTCGGTTCTGTATATTTCATCATCATATTCTGTTCTTCTCAGTGGTTTATTCGTAGGGATTGCGATTACATCAAGCTTATAAATTTCTTTAAATTCAATCGCTTCAGTCAAAGCGGTCCCTGTCATCCCTGCTATTTTCTTATATAATTTAAAATAGTTCTGGAAAGAAATTGTTGCGAGGGTTTGATTTTCACTTTCTATAGAAACACCTTCTTTTGCTTCTATTGCCTGATGCAACCCATCACTCCATCTTCTTCCAGGCATTAACCTTCCTGTGAATTCATCAACAATGATAACCTTCCCGTCTCTTACAACATATTCTTTATCCCTTTTGAAAAATGCATGTGCCCTCAGTGCCTGATTTATTTTATGAACTACCTCCGTATGGGCTCCATCATAAAGATTTTTCACACCGAGCATCCTCTCACATTTTCTTATTCCTTCTTCTGTAAGAACAACACTCTGTGCTTCCTCATCAACAATAAAATCGGTATCTTTAATAAGTTTTCTTACAAGGCGGTCAATTTCATAATAAAGATGAGGAGTTTCTTCTGAAGGACCTGAAATGATAAGAGGAGTTCTTGCTTCATCGATTAGAATTGAATCAACTTCATCAATTATTGCATAATTGAGTTCTCTCTGAACCTGGTCTTCCTTTCTTATTGCCATATTATCTCTTAAGTAATCAAATCCAAATTCGCTTCCAACTCCATAAGTTATATCACACTGATATGCCTGTTTTCTTTCAACTGGATAAAGATAGAGAAATCTTGAATCAGCAGGAAGATATGTCGTGTCAAACTTAAAAGCAGAAGCAGAGTAAGGTCCTTTTGCTTCCTTAACAGATATGATACAACCGACAGAAAGACCAAGATAATCAAAAATTGCGCCCATCCATTGAGTATCTCTTTTTGCAAGATAATCATTTACAGTTACAAGATGGCATCCCTTTCCACTGAGAGCATTCAGATAAAGAGGGAGTGTAGCAACAAGCGTTTTTCCCTCCCCCGTTACCATTTCAGCAATTTTTCCTTTATGAAGAACAATTCCTCCTATAATCTGGACATCAAAATGTCGCATATTGAGAGTTCTTCTTGCTGCTTCTCTTACAAGAGCAAAACCATCCACAATAAAATTATCAATTGGCTCTCCATCAGATATCCTTTTCTTAAATTCTTCTGTTTTCTCCCTCATCTGCTCTCTTGTAAGATTTTTTACTTCTTCTTCTTTTTCATTTATTTTTTTAAGGAGGGAAATACATTCTATAAGGAATGAATATTTCTCTTTATTAAATACCCTGTTAATAAAATATTTTGTTCCTGGATTTAAAATTTTTAACTTTTCTAAAAGGTCTTCGTAGTATCCCATTAAATTTCCTGCCTCCCTTGGAAAGGTGCCGGGGGACAGAATCGAACTGTCCACGCCAGCCTTTTCAGGGCTGCGCTCTACCACTGAGCTACCCCGGCTCAAATTTAAATTACCACAAAAACGATGTTTCTGTCAAGGAAAAAAGTAAGTTATAAATTTATCCTGATTTCTTTTGCAGTTTTATAAAAAACAATTTCTCCTGTCCTGCCTTTCTCAAGTAATTTTAAGAAGAAAGTATCAGGACCACATATTTATAGGAGATTTTTTTGAGGGATGGTGTTCTGTTGACAGATGGAGAAAAAAAAGTATAATATATATGTCTCTGGCAACCATG